>CALXKG010000098.1 GCA_944388825.1 uncultured Clostridia bacterium
CGAGAACCGCTACATCGTCCAGTTCCCGGAAGAAAACACCATCTGCTCGATCAACTCCGCTTACGGCGGCAACGTCCTGCTCGGCAAGAAGTGCTTCGCGCTGCGTATCGCTTCCTACCAGGGCAAGAACGAGGGCTGGATGGCCGAACATATGCTGATCCTCGGCATCGAGAACCCCGAAGGCGAGACCAAGTACATCTGCGCCGCCTTCCCGTCTGCCTGCGGCAAGACCAACCTCGCGATGCTGATCCCGCCGGAGATCTATAAGAAGGCCGGCTACAAGGTCTGGACGGTCGGCGACGACATCGCCTGGCTGAAGCCCGGCCCCGACGGCCGCCTCTACGCGATCAACCCCGAGAACGGCTTCTTTGGCGTCGCGCCCGGCACCAACCTCAAGTCCAACCCCAACGCCCTGCACTCGACCGAGAAGGGCACCATCTTCACCAACGTCGCGATCAACGAAGACACCAATACCGTCTGGTGGGAAGGGCTCGACAAGAACCCGCCTGAGCACGCGACCGAGTGGAAGGGCGCCCATGTCAACGGCCCCGAGTACACCGCCGCCGGCAACAAGCTGGCCCACCCGAACTCCCGCTTCACCGCGCCGGCTGTCAACTGCCCCTGCCTGTCGCCCGAGTTCAACAACCCCAATGGCGTCCCGGTCTCCGCGATCGTCTTCGGCGGCCGCCGCGCCAAGACCGCCCCGCTGGTCTACCAGTCCTTCGACTGGAAGCACGGCACCTTCGTCGGCTCGATCATGGCTTCTGAGACCACCGCTGCTGCCGCTGGCGCAGTCGGCGTTGTCCGCCGTGACCCGATGGCGATGCTGCCCTTCTGCGGCTACAACATGGGCGACTACTGGCAGCACTGGCTCGATATGGGCAAGATCCTCGGCGACAAAGCCCCCAAGATCTTCCACGTCAACTGGTTCCGCACCGACGACCAGGGCCACTTCATCTGGCCGGGCTTCGGCGACAATATGCGCGTCCTGATGTGGATCCTCGCCCGCTGCGACGGCACCGTCGACGCGGTCAAGACCCCGATCGGCTATGAGCCCAAGCCGGAAGACATCAACATCGAAGGCCTGGAAGGCATCACCCTCGATACCATCAAGGACCTGCTCAGCGTCGACGTCGCTTCCTGGGAGGATGATATCTACCGTCCTGTCACCGGTATCGAAGCGTTCTACGCGAAGTTTGGCGACAAGCTCCCCGCTGAGATGAAGAAGCAGCTGTTTAACCTGAAGGTTAGACTGGCGCTGGCTGAATAAGCTTCTCCTTTCAACCATCGGCGCAAGCTGATAAACCAATCCCCCCGGTTCTTTGGAGCCGGGGGGATTTTTTGCGCCAACGGGCCAGACGTCCCATATAAAAGAAAGCCCGGGGAAATCCCCCGGGCCTCAGGCTGTCGAAAAGCCAATGGACAGAACGCAAAATTGGCGCTGGCGTGGAAATCACGAAGAAACGGGCGGCGATCAGAAGTTTAGGGTCCAGCCCTTTTTAAAGGGCTGGCAGGAGTGGAGAGGGCAGAGCCCTTTCCCAGGCGCTCCGATTCTGTACTTCCGAAACTGACCACAGTTTTGCCACTGATAACGAAGTGTGCGCAGCACCCAAAAAATGCGCAAAAATAAATTTATCGACAGTCTCAGCCCGGGGAACCCCCCGGGCCTTTCCATCTATTTATTACCGTCCGTCGTAATGCTGCCGGACCCGCAGCCGGCTGGCGGCGCGGGCGAGGGCGGCCTGGGCCGACAGGAAGTCCTGGCGGCTCCGCTTCTGGGCGATCGCCTCGCGGGCGGCGGCGACCTTGCGGAGGTTTTCCTGGATGTCGACCTCCTCCGGCCGGACGGCCGAGTCGACCAGGATCAGCACGTCGTCGTCCTCCACCTTGACCATCCCGGCCGAGACGGCGGCGACCCGCTTTTTGCCGTTCGGCAGCCGGTAGGTCAGCTCCCCCGGCACGATCGCCGCGGTGATGTTGCTGTGGCCGGCCAGGATGCCGTACTGGCCGTCGACCGTCGGCAGGATGACCGACTCGCAGGGCCCGACGTAAAACGGCCGGTCAGCCGCGAGGATATGCACCTGGAAAGTCTTTGCCATCTTTCAACGCATCCTTTCTCAGTTGCCGCCGAGCTGCGCCGCCTTCTTGACGACGTCGTCGATGGTGCCGACGTTGTAGAACGCCGCCTCGGGGTACTGGTCCATCTCGCCGTTTACGATCGCCTTAAAGCCGCGGAGGGTCTCCTTCAGCGGGACGTAGACGCCCGGCACGCCGGTAAACTTCTCCGCCACATGGAAGGGCTGGGAGAGGAACCGCTGGACCTTTCTGGCCCGCATGACGATGTTGCGGTCCTCGTCGGAAAGTTCGTCCATACCCAGGATCGCGATGATGTCCTGCAGCTCGCTGTACTTTTGCAGCGTCTCCTGCACCTGCCGGGCGATCTGGTAATGCTCTTCGCCGATCTTGTCGGCCTCCAGCAGCCGGGAGGTGGATTCCAGCGGGTCGACCGCCGGGTAGATGCCCTGTTCGGACACCTTACGGCTTAAGACGGTCGTCGCGTCCAGATGGGTGAAGGTGGTGGCGGTCGCCGGGTCGGTCAGGTCGTCGGCCGGGACGTAGACCGCCTGGACCGAGGTGACAGACCCGCCCTTGGTGGAGGTGATCCGCTCCTGCAATTCGCCCATCTCATTGGCCAGCGTCGGCTGGTAGCCGACCGCCGAAGGCATCCGCCCGAGCAGCGTCGAGACTTCCGACCCCGCCTGGACGAAACGGAAGATGTTGTCGATGAATAAAAGGACGTCCTTATGGTCGACGTCGCGGAAATGCTCCGCCATCGTCAGCCCCGACAGCGCGACCCGCATCCGGACGCCGGGGGACTCGTTCATCTGGCCGAAGACCAGCGCCGTCTTATCCGAGACGCCGCTCTCCCGCATCTCCTTCCAGAGGTCGTTGCCCTCTCTCGAGCGTTCGCCGACCCCGGTGAAGACCGAGTAGCCGCCCTGCTCCATCGCGATGTTGTGGATCAGCTCCTGGATCAGGACCGTCTTGCCGACGCCGGCGCCGCCGAACAGGCCGATCTTGCCGCCGCGGGGGTAAGGTTCCAGCAGGTCGATGACCTTGATGCCGGTCTCCAGAATCTCGGCGACCGGGCTTAAGTCCTCAAAGGGGGGCGGGTTGCGGTAGATGCTGGCGCGGGGGGTGCCGGCGGGCACTTCCCCTTCCCCGTCGATCGGCTCGCCCAGGACGTTGAACATCCGCCCCAGGGTATTTTTCCCGACCGGGACGGTGATCGTCTCGCCCGGGGCCTCGACCTCCATCCCGCGGCAGAGCCCTTCGGACCCCGCCAGCATGATGCAGCGGACGATGCCGTCGCCGACGTGCTGGGCGACCTCCATGATCCGGCGTTCGCCGTTTAAGGAGACCGAGAGCGCCTCGCGGATCGCCGGGAGGGTTTCTTCTTCAAATTTAACGTCGATAACCGGTCCGGAAATCTGTACAATTTTCCCGATTTTCACGTTTATGACCATTCCTTTCTGCGAACACGGGGCATTACGGCTGCCCCGCCGCCAGGCGCTCCCGCGTCCGGCGTTCCTTCGCCGCCCGCTGGGCGCGCTGGGCCTTTGCGCCGGCCGATACCTCGGTGATCTCCTGGGTAATGGCCGCCTGGCGGACCCGGTTGTACTCCAGCGACAGTTCCGCCAGCAGCTTCTCGGCGTTTTTATTGGCCGCGTCCATCGCGGTCATCCGGGCGTTCTGTTCGGAGCAGAAGCTGTCGATCAGGGCGCTGTAGATATAACCGGAGACGTAGCTCTGGATGATGCTGTTTAAAACCACCTCGACCGACGGGACAAATTCCAGCGGCTCGGAGAGCGCCCGCTCCTTGGTGTGGGAGGGGGTCGCAAAGGTGGAGCGGTGGAAGGGCAGCAGCCGAAAGCCGTTGGCCTCGGACGAGATGCTGCTTTTGAGGTCGGTGTAGATGATATAGATCTTCGCGAAGTCCCCTTTTTCAAACCGTTCCAGCAAAATCGAGCTGATCTCCCGCGCCCGGTCCATCGTCGGGTTCTGGGCGGTATACAGGAAGCTCTGCTCGATCGGGATACGGTGCTGGGCGAAATAGTGCCGCCCGTACTCCCCGACGACGTAAAAGACGGTGTCGGGGTGGTCGGCGCGCATCCGCTCGGCCTCCTTGAGGACGTTCATATTATACGCCCCGGCAAGCCCCTTGTCGGCGGTGACGACCAGGCAGGCGTAGGTGCCGTCCAGAGGGTTCGTATCGTTATCGGGGGGGTAAAAGTAAGGGGACTCGACATACTCGGCCGTGCGGAAGATCCGCTTGATCTCGGTGCCGAGGGCCTCAAAATACGGCCTGGTGGCGTCGAGGTCGCGGCGGGCCTTGCGCAGCTTGGTCGAGGAGATAAGATACATCGCGTTGGTGATCTTCCGGGTATCCCGCACGCTTTCGATGCGGTTTTTGATCTCCTTGGTGCTCGCCATACATCAATCACCCTTCTTCTGGTTGTGGGCCGCGACGGCCTTTGCCATCTCCTCCTGCTGGAAGGCGTAGAGGCTGCGGTGGGCGATGTCCATGATCGTCGAACGGTCGTCGGGCGAAAGCTGGCCGGTCGAATCGATCCGCTGGCAGAGTTCCGGGGCCTGGGACGCCATATCGCGGAGCAGCCGGGAAGCGAACCGCCCGACCTGCTCGGGCGCCAGTTCCTGCATGATATGCCCGAGGGCGGCGGTCAAGAGGACCACCTGTTCATGCTGGGAATAGGGGTGGTACTGGGGCTGCCGCAGCAGCCGCATCAGCCCCTGGCCGTAGACCAGCTGCCGCTTGGTCGTCTCGTCCAGGTCGGAGGAGAACTGGGTGAAGACCTCCATCTCGCGGTACTGGGCGAGGTCGAGGCGGATGGTGCCGGCCGCCGACTTCATCGCCTTTGTCTGGGCGGCGCCTCCGACACGGGAGACCGACAGGCCGACGTTGACCGCCGGGCGCTGGCCGGAGAAGAAGAGGCTGCTTTCCAGGAAGATCTGCCCGTCGGTGATCGAGATGACGTTGGTCGGGATATAGGCCGAGACGTCGCCCGCCTGGGTCTCGATGATCGGCAGGGCGGTCATGCTGCCGCCGCCCTTTTCCGCCGAAAGGTGGGCCGAGCGTTCCAGCAGCCGGGAGTGCAGGTAGAAGACGTCGCCGGGGTAGGCTTCACGGCCGGGGCTGCGCTCCAGCAGCAGCGACAGCGCCCGGTAGGCGATCGCGTGCTTGCTGAGGTCGTCGTAGACGATCAGCACGTCCCGCCCCGCGTACATAAAGTACTCGCCCAGCGCGCACCCGGCGTAGGGGGCGATATACTGGAGGGAGGCGGAAGCGGAAGCCGAGGCGTTGACGATGATCGTATACTCCATCGCCCCGCGGCGGGAGAGGTTTTCCGCCAGCTGCGCGACCGAGCTTGCCTTCTGGCCGATCGCGACGTAGATGCAGACGACGCCCTTCCCCTTCTGGTTTAAAATCGTGTCGACCGCGACGGCGGTCTTCCCGGTCTGGCGGTCGCCGATGATCAGTTCCCGCTGGCCGCGGCCGATGGGGAACATCGAGTCGATGGCGATCAGCCCCGTCTCCATCGGGGTATCGACCGGCTGGCGGTCGACGATCGACGGGGCGGGCATCTCGATCGGGCGGTAGCCGTCGGCGGGGATATCCCCCTTGCCGTCGATGGGGCTGCCCAGCGCGTCGACGATGCGCCCTAAAAACCCGTCGCCCACCGGGATGCCGGCGGTCTTGCCGGTGCGGCGGACGACGCTCCCCTCGCTGACCAGCTCCGAGTCGCCAAACAGGATACAGCCGATCTTCTCCGGGGTCAGGTCCTGCACCATCCCGCGGACGCCGCCGGCGAAGAGGAGGATCTCGCCGTAGGCCGCGTGGTCCAGCCCGGCGACGGTCGCGATCTCGTCGCCGACCGACAGGACGACGCCCTGTTCTTCCGGGACGACCTCCGGCTCCCAGCCCTCGACCGCCTGGCGGATGAGGGGGATGATGTCGGCGGAGGAGGGGTTTAAGCCTCCCAGCTTTTCGCGGATCTGCCGCAGCCGGCCCTCGACCGTCCAGTCGTAGATGTCGGTGCCGACCTGCATGACAAAGCCGCCGGAGACAGACTTGTCCTCCTGCCAGCGGATCTCGGCCGGTTCCCCGTATTTTTCCGCGAGGAAGGCGGCGAGCCGCGCCTTTTCACTTTCTGTCGGCGGGACGCTGCCGCGGATCAGGGCGGTGAGCGCCTGCTCGTCTTTACGCATTCGGCTCCCCCCTCTTCGCGGCGGTCAGGAACTGCTCATAGGGGTCGCCCTGGCCGCCTTTTAAGACCTTCTCGGCAGCGGCGGTCGCGATCTCGACCAGTTCCTTCTGGGTATCCCGCAGCATCCGGTCATGCTCCTGGGCGGAAGCGGTCCGGGCCTTGTCGAGGATCTGGGCGGCTTCGTCCCGGGCGGACTGGAGGGAGGCTTCCCTTGCCCGCTCCATCTCCTGCTGGGCCTGGGCCTTGCGGGCGGCGATCTCCTCGTCCGCCTCCTGCATCCGGCGGGCGTAGCTGTCCTTTAAGCCTTCGGCGTCCTGGAGCTTTTTCTGCGCCTCGGCGTCGATATTTTTATAGTAGCTTTCCCGTTTTTCCATAAACGCCTTGACCGGCTTAAACAGCAGAAGGTAGAGGCCGCCGGCGAGGATGGCGAAGTTAAACAGGTGCAGCAAAATCTGCTGCCAGTCGATATTCAGCGGAATGTTCATACCTCACACCCCTTTTTTACATGACGAAGATGATCAGGATAACGCAGAGCAGCGCGTAGATGATCGCGGTTTCGATGAAGACCAGGCCCAGCATCAGGGTCGTGCGGATCTTGCCTTCCGCTTCCGGCTGGCGGGAAATGCCTTCGACCGATTTGCCGACCGCGGTGCCCATCGCGAGCGCGCCGCCGCCGGCGGCAAGGCCGATCGCGACCGCGACGCCGACCGCCTTAAAGCCGTCGGTGTTGTCGGGGGCAGCGGTTTCTTCTTCGGCGGCAGCCGAAACGGAAGTAGTGGCAGCCGGGGCCGCGTCGTCCTCGCCCTCGGCGAAAGCCGGGATAATCAGGACGCTCATCGCGACGATGACGGCAAGCAGGATAGCGGGCAGTACTTTTAAGAGCTTATTCATGGTTTTGCTCATGACAAATTCCTCCAAATATCATTTAGGCGGCAGATTTCGCCTTTTTCGCTTTCTTTTCCTTATGGCTGGGCTCCGAGACCTCGCCGTAATAGAGCGCGGTCAGCATCGTCAAGACGTAAGTCTGGATGAGGGCGTGCAGCAGGGTAAACATGACCCCGACCGCCACCGGCAGCACAAAGCTGAGGTGGATATAATAGTAAACCAGCTCTGTGACCAGCAGGCCGCTTAAAAGCGCGCCGAAAAGACGGAAGCTCATCGAGATCGGCAGCGAGAATTCCTTCAGCGTCTTGCCGATGCCCCCGACCCCGTTGCCGGCAATGCCGCCCGACAGGATGACGAGGTAGGAAAGACACCCGATGCAGATCGCGCCGTTGACGTCCGACAGGGGCGCCGGCAGGGTGATCGAGTGGCCGGCGGTCGTGACCGCCTGGACGCCGAACAGTTCAAAGACCGTCCCGACAAAGATATACGCGCCGGCGGCAAACAGGTAGACCCCCAGGAATTTATGCCGCCAGGGGGAATTGTTCTTCGCCAGGTTGTCAAACAGGCCGACCGCCTGCTCGACCAGCATCTGGAACCGGCCGGGCACCATCTTGAACCGCGGGATCGCAAAGATGCGGATCAGCGCCGCCAGCACCAGCAGGATACCGGTGACGGTAAAGGCGGAAATGAGGCCGGGGTTGACGTCCTTCAGCCCAAAGAGGCTGATCTGCCCCGTCTCATGCAGGACGGCGTCCCGCATCGTCTCCTGCACCGTCTCCGCCCTGCCGGGAGAGCCGACCACAACGGACAAAACGCCCAGCAGGACGACCACGGCGAGCCAGACAATGATGAAAACCTTTTTGTTTTTCATAGGCATCTCCTTCTTACTAAGCGGCGTCTGCCGCTTCTTCCCTCCCGCGCCGGGGGCGGGAGAGGGTGGGAAGCAGGGATCGGAAAATGGATCATGGATCGTGGATCATGAATCATGGATAATTAAGGAAACACGGCGTGTTCCATCCGGGATCATTCATTTTTCATGATTCATTTTCCTCCGGGCCTTCCCTGTCACTGCGGGAGGATCTCCCCTCCCGCCGCTACGCCGTCAAACCGCCTCCCGAGCTGCTGCTCGAGGAAGCCGGCGTATGCTTTTGCCTCCTTCGGCAGTTCGGAAAACCGCCGGGCGGTAAGCGCGCTCCCCCATCCGGGGAGCGTCTCGGTCTCCGGCCGGGCCCCGTCGAGGGTGTCCCCCACCGACAGCGCGTCCAGTTCCCGGATCAGCCGGTCCCCCACCCGGTAGCCGGTGACCACCGGGATCTCCGGCAGGGCCGACAGCGCGTCCAGCCCGCAGAGGATGAGGCTGTCCGGCCGCTGGAGCCGCAGCCCATACCGGGCGGCCGGCAGGTCAAACGCGCCGTACCGCACGCCCGGCATCCATCCTTCGGGGCGGAGGAGCTTTTCCCCCCAGTCCGCCCCTGCCGCGTCCCCCGCGGGGAACGGCCCGTCGGGGGGGCAGGCCGCATAGGCGTGCAGCGTCCCGACGACCCGGCCGGGCTTCAGGCCCGGCAGCCCCGCCCGCGCCGCCGCGAACCCCGCGAGGGTGTTGAAGCTGACGGTATAGGGGTAGAGCCCGCAGTCGAGGTCGAGAAGCGCGCCGAACTGGGCGGTGAGCAGGATCTCCTTCCCCTCCTCCGCCGCGTCCGACAGAAATGCCCCGGTATCGCAGATATACGGGGCCAGCACCGCCGCCTGCTCTTCGCACCAGCGGACGGTCTCCCTGTAATCGAGGGGGGCGTCGCCGTAGACCCTGACCAGCAGCCGGTTCTCATAGTCGACGCACCGGCGCAGCCGCTGCCGCACCGCCGGCAGGTCAAGCCGCAGAAGGTCTCCCATCCGCAGCGCCTGCCGCATACACTTCCCGGCATAGGCGTAGGGGAACCCCTGCCGGAAGGACTCGCCCGGCTCGCCGTCCAGCTGGCGGGCCAGCGCCCCTTCCCGGATATGGAAGGGCATCAGCACCGCCGCCCGGGCGGAGATCTTCAGGTTATGGGGCCCCACCGGCAGCTGGAAATAGCGCGCCATCGCGATCTCCTGCCGCAGCGCGTCCAGGTCGACGACCATCCCGTCCCCCAGCACGCAGACCTTGCCGGGGCTTTTCAAGCCCTCCGGCAGGAGCCTGAAGCGGTAACTCCCGGCGCCGGTCGAAAAGGTATGCCCGGCCCCGCCGCCCTGGTAACGGACGACGATGTCCGCCTCCCCGGTCAGTTTTTCCAGCACCTCCGCCGCGCCGCCCGCCCATAAAAGGCCGGCAATCGCGGTCAGCATGGGGCAGCCCCCCTTCCAGCGCGTTTCATCCAAACCATTCCTTTCTCTCTCCCAAAATTAAGGGGCGCCGGACCCGGCGGGCAGGGCGTTTGCCGCGCTCGCTGCCCATCCGCCGCCATTCTTGCATTTTTGGGGCGAATATAGTATACTCTAATTGTGACCAAATGTAAAAAGTATTTTTGATATGACAGGCATATGAATTTTGTATGGCAGGAGGTGACCCCGACGATCACATACGACTATTACCGCATTTTTTACGCGGTTGCCCAGTGCAGGAGCTTCACCCGGGCGGCGGAGCTGCTGGACAACAACCAGCCCAACGTCACCCGGGTGATGAACAACCTGGAGGAGGAACTGGGCTGCAAGCTGTTTATCCGCTCCAACCGCGGCGTCACCCTGACGCCGGAGGGGGAACGGCTGTACGAGCACGTCGCGGTCGCCTGTGAGCAGCTCCAGATGGGCGAGGAGGAGCTCCGCCGGGACTTAAGCCTCGAAAGCGGTGTCGTCACCATCGCCGCCAGCGAGAGCGCCCTCCACCTGCTGCTTCTGGACAAGCTCTCCCGCTTCCACGAGCGTTACCCCGGCGTCCACCTGCGCATCTACAACTACACCTCCCCCCAGGCGATCGGCGCGCTGGAAAAGGGGCTGATCGACTGCGCGGTCATCACCGCCCCGGTGCCGACCCGCGTCTCCCTCCGGGCGACCCCGCTCTTCCATTTCCGGGAGATCCTGCTGGGCGGCCCGAAGTTTAAGCGGCTGACCGAGGACATCTGCCGGCTGCGGGACATCGAGTCCTGTTCGCTGGTCTGTCTGGGCCCCGGCACCAGCACTTTCGCCTTTTACCAGAAGTTTTTCCTGACCCACGACTGCACCTTCCGGGTAGACATGGAGGCGGCGACGATGGACCAGGTGCTGCCGATGGTCCGCCACAACCTCGGCATCGGCTTTTACTCCGAGACCCTCGCCGCCGAGGCGCTGGCCCGGCAGGAGGTGGGGCAGATCCGCCTGGTCGAGCCGATCCCCGAGCGGACGGTCACGCTGGTCGAGGACACCGCCCGCCACCAGGGCCCGGCGGTCCGGCGGCTGATCAACATGATCCGGGACGAGAATTGACCCGCCGCCTCTCGCGGAAATCGTTCCCTGGTTATATGGCATTGGAGATTGATCCCGGTGCCCTTAAGGCACCGGCCAAAGGCTCTGCCTTTGGAATTCGCCAAGCTCCGCCTGGACGGGCCAAAGGCTCTGCCTTTGGAATCCGCCAGGAGGCAAAGCCCCCTGGACCCATTTTTCGACGCGGCGTTTACCCGCCGCCCCACCCGCATAAGACCGGCCGTGGAAGGCCGGTCTTCGCACGCTGCCCGGCCGCCCGGCAGGTTTTTACAAAATACCCTGTCCCATCTTTCCCCCGCTTGACGAACCCGGCCAATCAACGTATAATAGAAGGCAGAACCCATACAGAAAGGGAGTAATTATAATGAAAATCGAAACCGCCGCCCTCCACGCCGGCTACCAGCCGAAGTCGGGCGAGCCCCGCCAGATCCCGATCATCCAGTCGACCACCTTCCCCTACGCGACCAGCGAGGAGATGGGCAGGCTCTTTGACCTGGAGGCCTCCGGCTACTTCTACACCCGCCTCCAGAACCCGACCAACGACTATGTCGCCGCCAAGATCGCCGCGATGGAAGGCGGTACGGCCGGTATGCTCACCTCTTCCGGCCAGGCGGCCAACTTTTACGCGGTCTTCAACATCGCCTCCTGCGGCGACCACGTCATCTCCTCCTCCTCCATCTACGGCGGCACCTTCAACCTCTTCGCCGTCACGATGAAGAAGATGGGCATCGAGTTTACCTTCGTTTCCCCCGACTGCACCGAAGAGGAGTTAAACGCCGCCTTCAGGCCGAACACCAAGGCAGTCTTCGGCGAGACGATCGCAAACCCCGCCCTGACCGTCCTCAACATCCCGCTCTTTGCCAAATGCGCCCACGCGCACGGCGTCCCGCTGATCATCGACAACACCTTCCCGACGCCCGTCAACTGCCGCCCGATCGAATGGGGGGCCGATATCGTCACCCACTCGACCACCAAGTATATCGACGGCCATGCCGCCACCGTCGGCGGCGCGATCGTCGACGCCGGCAAATTCGACTGGATGGCTCATAAGGACAAGTTCCCCGGCCTGACCACCCCCGACGAGTCCTACCACGGGGTCGTCTACGCCGAGCGGTTCGGCAAGGAAGGCGCCTTTATCACCAAGTGCACCGCCCAGCTGATGCGGGACTTCGGCTCGATCCAGTCCCCCCACAACGCCTATATCTTAAACCTCGGCCTGGAAAGCCTCGCCGTCCGGATGCCCCGGTATGTCGAAAACGCCCAGAAGGTCGCCGAGTTCCTGGAGGCAAACGAGATGGTCACCTGGGTCGAATACCCGGGCCTCCCCTCCAATAAATACTACGAGATCGCGAAAAAGCTGATGCCGAACGGCACCTGCGGCGTTATCTCCTTCGGCGTCAAGGGCGGCCGGAAGGCGGCCGAGAACTTCATGAAGCACCTGAAGCTCGGCTCGATCGAGACCCACGTTGCCGACGCGGTCACCTGCGTCCTCCACCCCGCTTCCTCGACCCACCGCCAGATGAACGACGAGGAACTGAAGGCGGCCGGCGTCGGTTCCGACCTGATCCGCCTGTCGGTCGGCCTCGAGAACGTCGACGACATCATCGCCGACCTCGCCCAGGCCCTCGAAGCGGCGAAATAACCCCCTAAACAGCAAAACACCGTGTGCGTTTTATTCCCGCACACGGTGTTTTTTACTGAACGGAAATGCAACAATTCAAATGGAGAAACGCACAGCGTTTCCTCCTCCATTCTTCATGATTCATTCTTCATTTACTCCTTCACGGTTCATCCGCCCGCTCCATACAGGCGCACTCCTTATACCCGGTCAGCTCCGCGTCCTTCTCATCCAGGAAGTAATACCACACCCCCTGCACCTTCTGCCAGCCGGTGACCGCGATCCCTTCGCTGTCAAACCAGTACCAGCTGCCGCCGAGCCAGCCCCACCGGTTTTGATAGTCCCCATAGGTCCATCCCTTCCCGGTCCTGACCCACTTGGCCTCCGCCTTCGGCAGCAGGGAAGCGTCCGCCCGGTCGAGGTCGGCGTTGCCGCTGATCCCGTCCACCTTCCCGGTGGAGGTGTACTGCCAGATGGTGTGGGGGACGTCCGGCTCCGCCCCATACCGGGCGCACCAGACGGCCGTCCCTTCCGGCAGGGCGGACAGGTCGATCTTATTTTGCAGCCAGTCCTGGCTCCCATACATCCCCGCCCGGTAGCCCGCCGCCTGCACCGCTTCGCAAAACGCCCTGCAGCAGGCGTTCCGCGCCGCCTTCCCGGCGCCCAGGATGGCCGGCTCATATTCCTGGTCGAAAAATATCGGGAGGTTGATTTTATCCCCGGCCTTTCTGACCACCTGCAAACAGGTCTCCGCCTCCTTTTCCGCCTCGGCTTCCGTCGCGGCGTAGGAGTACCAGTACGCGCCGATATTCCGGAGCCCGGCGGCATACGCCCCTTCGACATTCCGGATAAAACAGGGGTCTTCCTGATTCGCGTACCGCCCGTACCCCGCCCGGACGATAACGAAATCCATCCCCTTCGCGGCTTTGGTCCAGTCGACCTTTCCCTGGTAGCGGGAGACGTCCAGCCCCTGCAGCGTATGGTTCTCTCTTTCCATACCCCCAACTCCCTTCCATTAAAAAGAAAAAGAAAAGCCGGGCCGTATTTCCCCAGCCCGGCAAACCTCACCGAAAACCGGTTTCCCGGCGGCCTCAGCCGCTGTTTTTCCGGTAGACCGCCGATTCGATCAGCGCCCGCACCGGCCCGGTGACGGCGACCCCGTCCTCCTCCAGCAGCCCTTCGACATAAAGGCGCCGTTCATCCCCTCTGGCGGCCCCCACGATCAGCTGTTCCGCCGCCTCGACATACCGCTCGACCTTTTCGATGAGGTTTTGCTGCCCCATCGCTTCCAGTTTCCCCCTGAGCCAGGGGATCAGGTAGCGGGTCAGCAGCACGACCGCCGCCGCCATCGCGATTTCCAGTACCATTTCCAGCATATGACCGTCCCTCCTACTTGGTGCCGTGCACCAGTTCATCGATCCGTTTATGGGCCTGTTTGACGCCCGCTTCGACCGCCGACAGCCGCGACTGGAACTCCATGTTGGTTTCTTCCTGCCGCTCCAGCCGCCTTTTCAAATCGTCGACCCCCGACTTGATGTAGCCGACGTCGCTTAACAGCTGTCCATCCTCCTTGACGCCATAGCGGGCTTCTTCCTTCTCCTCCCGCCGCCAGCCGGCCCACCCGAACAGGATCCCGCAGATCCCGCCGATCACCGCGACCGCCGCCGCGATCCAGTTCCCGATTTCCTCCATGCCGATTCCCCCTCCCGGCGGAATTTTTATGCCTCCACTTCCTCCCACTGCCAGAGCCCTTCGGTCCCCGGCGTCCAGGTGCAGGGGATCATATCTCCCTTGCAGAGGTAGAGCTTACCCTCATAGCTGAAATATTCCCCCGTATGGCAGTCCATCCCGTACACCCACGGGATCGGGTCGTCGATCGTCCCCGCGTGCTCTACCTCGATCGGCCGGTAAACCGCCAGCATCCCTTCCCCGTGGGGCGGCTGGTGGGACTGGGGTACCACCGGCTGCATCACCCGGTAGAGCTGGCCCTCGTCCTGCACCACCTGCCCCTCGGCATACTGCCCGTTCTCCCCGACCCCCTCCGGCCAGACGGGGAAGGTACTCGCCATGGAGAGCGCCTGCGCGTCGGTGAGCGCCGTCGCCCCGGACACAAACGCCAGAAGCGCCGCCCGTGTCTCTCTCGCCATTTCCAGCTTGTCCATATTACGCCTCCGTTTCCGCGCCGATCAGCGCGTCCATCTGCTGTTCCAGCGCGTCCAGCCGCTGCTGCTCCGCCGATTTCGGCAGCGCCTCGGTGACCACTTCCCCGTTTTCGCCGACCGACGTCGGGATGTACCCGTCCGGGATGGTGGTTTCGAGGTACGACACCGCCCCCACGGGCTTTAAGTAGTTTCCAGATTCTGTCATGATGATTTTTCCTGTTTCATCATAGTAGATTATCGTATTCGGCATAATATCCCTCCCGTTTTTAAACGCCAAAAATATACAGAGCAGCGCCAAAGTACGCAGATCCACCAGTCGAGCTTGCACTTGCGCATTCGACTTTTATTTGATTGTCGTTAATTTTGGTTGCAATTACCCCGACATAAGCGGATGACGTTCTCGTGAAACTTCTCGCGCATATGGCCATCTGTGTCTGGTCTCCGATGATGCTGCCGTCAGGAATTCCAGACGCCCAGGTAAAACCTTTGTTCATCGTATGGTAACCATCCCCTCCACCTGTCCCGACTTCAAAGATCGCGGCTAATATTTTAAAATCGGTGCTGTAAATATTCGAGTCACCCACATTGGATTCTCTAAAAGTTAGTGAGATTTTCATATATTTGAAAACCCCGCTGCCGTTGCCGGTAATGACCTGCCCCGCCTGGTTGTAAGCGGTGACGCCGGGCGGGATGTTATTCGCCGTGACGCTGACCGCCTGGGAAAGGGCCGTACCGGTGCGCAGCTCCTTCGATTCCCCGGCGTAGAAGGTTTTCCCGCTGAAGACGGTCGCTTCGGTGGCGGTGGCGAGGGCGAGGTCGGCAGCCCCAACGCCCCCGCCGCCCTTAAAATTTATCCGTTTCCCCTCTGTGTCGACGACGGCGGCCACGCCGG
>CALXKG010000099.1 GCA_944388825.1 uncultured Clostridia bacterium
GGGGAGCGCGATGGATACCCTCCGGGAGGTCATGAAGACGCTGCAGAAATTCCGTTCAGAGGATTTTATGCAGCGTCTGGGGAAATAATCGGAGGTATTGACATGAAAGCTTTACAGACTTTGCCGCCCGGGTATCGGGAGATTTACCGGGTGGATCTGCAAAAGGATAAAAAGACGGCCTTGTTTGTCAATGGGCTGGCGCTCCTAATCGCGGCGGTGATGGGGGTTGGGATGAACCGGCTGGTTCCCATTTCGTCCCTCTTTCAGATGGACGGGGGGCCGCTTTTATACGGACTTCGGTTCGTATCCTTGTTCGTTCTGATATTTGGCTATCTCATCCTGCATGAGCTAGTACACGGTATTACGATGAAGGCCTGTGGGACCAAAAAGGTCCGGTACGGCTTTACAGGGCTCTACTGCTATGCGGGGAGTGAAGATTATTATGGGAAAAAGAGCTATCTTACTATTGCTCTGGCGCCGGTCGTGCTCTTTTTCTTTCTCCTCATCCCGATCAACCTCATCGTCCCACGGGAATGGTTCTGGGTCGTCTATTTTTTGCAGATCGGCAACCTTTCAGGGGCGGCCGGGGATCTGTTCGTCACCGTTAAATTTGCCGGTATGCCGAAAGATATCCTGGTCCAGGACAGCGGCGTCAGCATGGCCGTTTACAGCCGGAGCGGGATGAAGGATACGCCCTGAAATACCGTGTCGCTTATACGCGCCACGCGGTGATACCGACCCTTTTCATCATCTTGCATTGTTATATAATCAATCAATATACAGGAGGAAACCCAGATGAACTACGAATACGCGAAATATGCCACGGAAAAAGCGAAAGAACTGCTCTCGATCGACAGCCCCACCGGCTTTACCGCCCGGGCGGCCGAATGGGTGCTGGAAGAATTTACGTCCCTCGGGCTCCCGGCCTGCCAGACGGTCAAGGGCGGGGTGGTCGCAAAGCTGGGCGGCCCGGAAACCGGGGACGGGCTGATGCTGATGGCCCACACCGACACCCTCGGCGGGATGGTCGCGGAGGTGAAGGCAAACGGCCGGCTGCGGATCGTCCCGCTCGGCGGCCTCTCCCCCCAGAACATCGAGACCGAGTGCGTCCGGGTCTATACCCGGGACGGACGGGTGATCGAGGGCACCTGCCAGCTGATCAACGCCTCGACCCATGTCAACGGCGAATTTGGCAGCAGGCCCCGCAATTTCGACACCCTGGAGATCGTCCTGGACGAGCCGGTCTCGACGGCAGAGGAGACCAGAGGCTACGGCGTCGAGACGGGGGACATCGTCGCGTTTGAGCCCCGCACCCGGCTGACCGCTTCCGGCTATATCAAGAGCCGCTTCCTCGACGACAAGCTGTCGGTCGGCATCCTGCTGGGGCTTGCGAAATACATAAAGGATATGGACGCCGTCCTTTCCCGCCCCGTCTACCTCCATGTGACCGTCTATGAGGAAGTGGGCTTCGGCGGCTCCTCCTCGCTGCCGGAAGGGGTGACCGAGGCGGTCTCGGTCGACATGGGCTGCGTCGGGGAGGGGCTCCGCTGCACCGAGCGGCAGGTCTCCATCTGCGCGAAGGATTCGGGCGGGCCGTATTCCTACCAGCTGACCGGGAAGCTGATCGCCGCCGCCAAAAAAGAGGGGGCCGACTACGCGGTCGACATCTACCCCCACTACGGCAGCGACGTCGAGACGACGCTGAAAGCCGGCTACGATATCCGCCACGGGCTGATCGGCCCCGGCGTCTACGCTTCCCACGGCTACGAGCGCAGCCACCTGGACGGCGTCTGCAACACCCTCAAGCTGTTAAAAGGTTTACTGGAGATTTAAACGGATATGAAACGATTGCTCAGCTATTTAAAAAAATACCCGGTCATCACCGTCCTGGCGCCGCTCTTCAAGCTGCTGGAGGCGACCTTCGAGCTGTTTGTCCCGCTGGTCGTCGCCCGGATGATCGACGTCGGCATCGCCGGCGGGGACGGGCTTTACCTGTGGAAGATGGGGGCGCTGCTCATCCTCCTCGGGGTCGTCGGGTTCGGGTTCTCGCTTATCGCCCAGTATTTCGCGGCGAAATCGGCCGTCAACACCGGCATGGCGATGCGCAGCGACCTTTTCCGCCACATCAACGCCCTTTCCTACCAGGAGATCGACCAGATCGGCGTCTCCACCCTCATTAACCGGATGACCGGGGATGTCAACCAGGTGCAGAGCGGGGTCAATATGTTCCTGCGGCTTTTCCTGCGCTCCCCCTTCGTCGTACTGGGGGCGGCGGTCATGGCTTTTACCGTCGACCTGAAGGCGGCGGTCCCGTTTGCGGTGACGATCCCGGCGCTGCTGGCCGTCGTCTTCGCGATCCTGCTTGTGACGATGCCGCTTTATAAGAAGGTACAGAAAAAGCTCGACCAGGTGCTGCTCTCCACCCGGGAAAATTTGCAGGGCATCCGGGTCGTGCGGGCCTTCAACCGGCAGAAGGAGGAGATGTCGCGGTTTAAGGGCGAGACGGACAGCCTCTATAAGGGGCAGCTGTTTGTCGGCAAGATCTCCGCCCTGCTAAACCCGCTGACCTATGTGCTCATCAACCTCGGCATCATCGCCGTCCTCTACTGCGGCGGCGTACAGGTCGACGCCGGGGACCTTTCCCAAGGTGAAGTGATCGCCCTCATCAACTATATGTCCCAGATTTTGACCGAGCTGGTCAAGCTGGCAAACCTGATCATCCTCCTTTCCCGGGCGCTGGCCAGCCTCGGGCGGGTAAACGCCGTCTTTGCGGTGCGGCCCTCCATCCCCGAAAGCGGGGAGGCGCTGCCGGAAGCGGCGGCGGGCGTCCCGGCCGTCCAGTTTGACCAGGTCGGGTTTACCTACGCCGGGGCGCGGGAAGAGACGCTCCGGGGCGTCAGCTTCTCGGTCCTGCCGGGGGAGACCTTCGGCATCATCGGCGGCACCGGCTCCGGCAAATCGACGCTGGCAAACCTGATCCCGCGGTTTTACGACTGCACGTCCGGGACGGTGCGGCTGTTCGGCAAGGACATCCGGGATGTAAGCCCCGCGGCGGTCCAGCGGGCGGTCGGGGTCGTGCCGCAGAAGGCCACCCTTTTCACCGGCAGCCTGCGGGAGAATATGCGCTGGGGCAAAGCGGACGCCACCGACGCGGAGATCTACGCAGCCCTGGACACCGCCCAGGCGCGGGAGTTTGTCGACGGGAAGGAAGAAGGGCTGGACCTGCGGCTGACCCAGGGAGGCGGCAACCTCTCGGGCGGGCAGAAACAGCGGCTGACCATCGCCCGGGCGCTCACCGGGCGCCCCCGGATCCTCATCCTGGACGACAGCGCCTCCGCGCTGGACTTTGCGACCGACGCCCGCCTGCGGCAGGCGATCAAGCGGGACACCGAAAACATGACCGTCTTTATCATCTCCCAGCGGGTATCGGCCATCCGGAATGCCGACCATATCCTGGTGCTGGACGACGGGCAGCCGGCCGGGTACGGCACCCATGAAGAACTGCTGCGGACAAGCCCGGTCTACCGGGAGATCTGCGCCTCCCAAAGCGCGGGGAAGGAGGGGAAGGAAAATGGCTAAACAGCGTACATCCGGCGGCGAAAACTGGAAGACGGTAAAGCGGATCCTCCGCTATATCCGGCCCTATACCGGGCTGGTCATCCTGTCGCTCGCCCTGTCCGTCCTGACCGTCGCCCTCACCCTTTACGTCCCGATCCTGACCGGGCGGGGGGTCGACTGGATCGTCGGGAAGGGGAACGTCAACTTTTCCGGCCTGCTGTCGGTGATCGCCGCGATCCTGATTTCCATCGCCGTCACCGCGCTGGGCCAGTGGCTGATGAACCACCTGAACAACAAGATCACCTACCGGATCGTCCGGGACCTGCGGGTGCAGGCCTTCGACCATCTGCAGACCCTCCCTCTCTCCTATACCGACAGCCATTCGTCCGGCGACCTGTTAAGCCGGGTCATCACCGACATCGACCAGTTTTCGGACGGGCTGCTGCTCGGCTTCACCCAGCTTTTTTCCGGCGTCGCGACGATTGCCGGCACCATCCTCTTCATGCTGGGGCTGAGCCCGCTGATCACGCTGGTGGTGGTGGTCTTAAGCCCGATGTCCTTCCTGATCGCCAACTTCATCGCCCGGCGGTCGTTTGCGATGTTCAAGCTCCAGTCGGAGACCAGAGGGGAACTGACCGGGCTGACCAACGAGATGCTGGGCGGGCTGAAGGTGGTCAAGGCCTTCGGCCACGGGGAACAGGCCCAGAAAGAGTTTGACGCGGTCAACGCCCGCCTCACCGGCTACTCCCTCAAGGCGACCTTCTTCTCCTCGATCACCAACCCCGCCACCCGGTTTATGTACGCGGCGATCTATGCCGGCGTCGCCATCGCCGGCAGCTTCTCGGCGATGGGCGGGGCGCTTTCGGTCGGGCAGCTGTCCAGCTTCCTCTCCTACACCAACCAGTACACCAAGCCCTTTAACGAGATCACCTCCGTCCTGACCGAGTTCCAGAACGCGATCGTCTCGGCCGCCCGGGTCTTCGCCCTCCTGGATGAAGCGCCGGAAACCCCCGAGCCGGCGGGCGCTCTCACGCTGGACAGCCCGCAGGGCGCCGTCGAGATCGAGGACGTCTCCTTCTCCTACAGCCCCGACAAGCCGCTGATCGAGCATTTAAGCCTCTCGGTCAAACCCGGCGAACGGGTCGCGATCGTCGGGCCGACCGGCTGCGGCAAGACGACGCTGATCAACCTGCTGATGCGGTTTTACGACGTGCAGGCGGGGCGCATTACCGTCGACGGCCACGATATCCGGGAACTGACCCGCCGGTCGCTCCGGGCGGGGTACGGGATGGTGCTCCAGGACACCTGGCTGCGGTCGGCGACCATCCGGGAGAACATCGCCTACGGGCGGCCGGACGCCGGCGAAGAAGAAATTGTCGCCGCCGCCAAAAAGGCCCACGCCCATTCGTTCATCATGCGGATGCCGCAGGGGTATGATACCGTCCTGTCCGAAGGGGGCGGCAGCCTCTCCCAGGGGCAGAAGCAGCTGCTCTGCATCGCGCGGATCATGCTCTGCCTGCCGCCGATGCTGATCCTGGACGAAGCCACCAGCTCGATCGACACGATGACCGAAGTGCGGATCCAGCGGGCGTTTGAGACGCTGATGAAGGGGCGGACCAGCTTTATCGTTGCCCACCGGCTCTCGACCATCCAGAACGCCGACCTGATCCTGGTGATGGACAAGGGCCATATCGTCGAACAGGGGACCCATGAAGAACTGCTGGCGAAAAACGGGTTTTATGCAAGGCTTTACAACAGCCAGTTCGCCGTGGTATAATGATAGGGACAATGGGACGGCCGCTGCGCGGCGGGACTCCCGATTAAAGTAGCGGTAAGGAAACTGGCGCGATTGAAAAAAAACGCGTAAGGTTTTTCTGACTCCGCCCGTTTTTCCGCTTCGGCCGCACGAGCGCCGTTTTTACGGCCCCATAACCCTGTTTGGAAAGGAGCGTTTTCCATGGAAGCATTCCAGTATTACACCCCCACAAAAGTCATCTTCGGCAAGGACACCCATAAGCAGGTCGGAGCGGTCATCCGTTCCTACGGCTTTAC
>CALXKG010000100.1 GCA_944388825.1 uncultured Clostridia bacterium
AAAGGATGGTCCATATGGATAAAATCAGGCTTGGCCGCACAGGGCTGATGGTCACCGCTTCCTCCTTCGGCGCGCTGCCGGTGCAGCGGGTGCCGATGGACGAGGCCAAAAAGCTCCTGCGGATGGCTTACGACGGCGGCATCAACTACTTTGACACCGCCAACGCCTATTCCGACAGCGAGGAGAAGATCGGCGCGGCCCTCTCGGACGTCCGGCATAACATCATCATCTCGACCAAGTCGGGGGCGTCGGACAAGGCGACGCTCCTGCGCCACATCGAGCTGTCGCTCAGACGGATGAAGACCGATTACATCGACATCTTGCAGCTGCATAACCCGGCGGAGCTTCCCGACCCGGAAGACCCCGATTCCCTCTACGGCGGGCTGCTGGAGGCGCAGAAAAAAGGGTGGATCCGCTTTATCGGCATCACCAACCACCGCCGGACGGTCGCCGAGCAGGCCGTCCTCTCGGGAAAGTATGACACTTTGCAGTTCCCCTTCTCGTCGATCTCGGACGAGGGGGACATCCGGCTTGCGGAGCTGGCCCGCGACCACGACATGGGCTTTATCGCGATGAAGGGGCTGGCCGGCGGGCTGATCGTCAACGCAAAGACCACCTTCGCCTTTATGAAGCAGCACCCGTGGGTCGTGCCGATCTGGGGCATCCAGCGGGAGAGCGAGCTCAAAGAGTTCCTCGAGCTGGAGAAAAACCCGCCCGTTTACGATGACGCGATGAAAGCGCTGATCGAGAAGGACCGGAAGGAGCTGGCCGGCAACTTCTGCCACGGCTGCGGCTACTGCCTGCCTTGCCCGGCGGGCATCCCGATCCCGAACGCCGCCCGGATGAGCCTGCTGCTCCGCCGGTCTCCCTACCAGAACTGGCTGACCGACGAGATGAACGCCGAGATGCTGAAGATCGAGGACTGCCGGCACTGTAACGCCTGCGCTTCCCGCTGTCCCTACGGGCTGGATACGCCCAAGCTCCTGGCCGACAACCTCGCCGATTACAAACAGTTCCGGGCGGAACACCTGGGGGAGCTGAAATAAGATGACGATCGCCGAAGTAAGCCGGAAATATGGCGTCTCGGCCGACACGCTGCGGTATTACGAGCGGATCGGCCTGATCCCCCCCGTCCACCGGACCGCCGGGGGGATACGGGATTACAACGAGGAAGACTGCAAATGGGTCGAGTTCTGCAAGTGTATGCGGGGGGCCGGGCTGACGATCGAGGCGTTGATCGAGTACGTCGCCCTCTTCCAGCAGGGGGATTCCACCTGCAAGGCGCGGATGGAGCTGCTGGAAGAGCAGAGAAGGCTTTTAAAGGAACGGATCGCCGATATGGAGGATACCCTCCGGCGGCTGGATAAGAAGATCGCATATTACAGCGGGCAGTGCGCAAGCTGCTGCGAGAAGAAGTAAAGCGGATGGAAAAGGCTTCCTGCGGGAGGCCTTTTTCTTTTGCTGTGGAACACATATTGCTGTTACTAACAACTTAATGGATACGCACCACCTAAAAGGCTCCCTCCCTGAGGGAGCTGTCGGCGAATGCCGACTGAAGGAGTCGGTATAACCGCGACAGCGGGATACCGCAAAAGCGCTTATGGGCGTTATGCGCTTCGCTTATATCGCCACTCCTTCCGGCGCATCCGCGCCACCTCCCTCGGGGAGGGAGGCCGGGGTTGGCGCCTTCCGAAAAGTTGTATTATTTCATAAAACATAAAGGATAATCAAAGGAAGAAATACGCAGCATTTCCATCCATCATGATTCATTCTTCATGATTCTCATAAAATCTGCGGGCACCCCTTGACAAGCCGTGCCAAACAGTGTATACTGAACATACACAGTAATGCACAAGCAAATACAGGAGGGATGCGGTTGACCATCATCATCCAGAACAGCTCCCCGCTGCCCATCTACGAGCAGATCACCCGCCAGGTGCGGGCGGCGATCCTCTCGGGGGAGCTGAAAGAAGGGGAGATGCTGCCAAGCGTCCGGGCGCTGGCCCGGGACCTGCGGATCAGCGTCATCACCACCCGCCGCGCCTACGACGAGCTGGAGCGGGAAGGGTATATCCAGACGGTCGCCGGGAAAGGGAGCTTTGTCGGGGCGCGGAGCGCCGACCTGGTGCGGGAGGAAAACCTGCGGCAGATCGAAAACCACCTTTCCGAGGCGCTGAAGCTGGCGAAAGAAGCGGGGCTGGGGGTGAAAGAACTCTCGGAGATGCTTTCGCTCCTCGACGATTCTGACAGTTAGGAGGTGCCCGCCATGGCGGATGCAATCAAAATCGAAGGTTTGACAAAGTCGTTTAAAAACTTCACGCTGGGCCCGATCGATCTCGCCCTCCCCACCGGCTGCGTGATGGGGCTGATCGGCGAGAACGGCGCCGGGAAGTCCACCCTCATCAGCCTGCTGCTGGGGCTGAAAAGGCCGGACGCGGGGAAAGCGCTGGTGCTGGGGGAGGAAGCCGGAAACGACGCCGCCGCCTTCCGGCAGAAGGTCGGGGTGGTGCTGGATATCCCCGGGTTCCCGTCGGCGATGCGGGCATCCGAGATCGGGAAGCTCCTGGCCCCCGGCTTCCCCGGCTGGGACGGGGAACGGTTCCGCGCCCTCTGCGCCGGCTTCAAGCTGCCGGAAAAGACGGGCTTCGGGTCGTATTCCCGGGGGATGAAGATGAAGCTGTCGATCGCGGCGGCGCTGGCCCATGACCCGGAGCTGCTCATCCTCGACGAGCCGACCGGCGGCCTCGACCCGGTGGCCAGGGACGAGATCCTCGACATCTTCTATAACTTCATCCAGTCCCCCGACCGCTCGATCCTCATCTCCTCCCATATCCTCTCCGACCTCGAGAAGATCTGCGACTACATCGCCTTCCTGCACGAAGGGCGGCTGCTGCTCCAGGGGGAGAAGGACCTTTTAAAGGAGACCTACGGCCTGCTGCGGGGCAGCCGGGCGGAAATCGCCGCCCTGCCGGACGAGGCGGTCAAAGGGGTCCGCCGGACCGGGACAGGGGACGAGGCGCTGGTGCTGCGGGACTGCTGCCCGGAGGCGGAACCGGTCGGCCTCGAGGAACTGATGGTGTTTATGCTGCGGTATGCGAAGGGGGAAAACTGAGATGAAAAAGGCTTTGGCGCTGGCCCGGGCGGACTGGCTGAACCTCTGGCGGACCAGCAGGATCTTCTTCGGGATGATCCTGCTGTACGAGGCGGTCTATATCGTCGCCGGGAAGGAATGGATGTTTTTAAGCATCCTCTCGGTAGCACTGGGCGGGATGCTCTCCTACTCGGCCATCGGGTACGACGAGCGGAGCGGCTGGAACCGGTTTGTCCTGACGACCGCCTACAGCCGGAAGGACTATGTGCTGGGGAAATACCTGGTGGCGTTCACCGGGACGCTGGGCGGCGCGCTTTTGATGGCGGCGGCGGGCGTTATTGCCGCCGTCACCGGCCGGGTGCCATTTGGCGAAGGGATGGCGCCGCTCTCCGGGATGACCACCTGCGGGGTGCTGATCTCCCTTTCGATCGTGCTGCCGCTGGCCTTCCGGTTCGGGATGGAGAAGGCGCGGCTCTTAAACGTCCTTGTGATCGTCCTGATCTGCGGCGGAGCCGGGGTAGTGGCCGGAATCGGCAGCGATCTGGCCGGCAATATCCCGCAGGTGACGGCGGCGCTGAACCTCATCCTGCCGGCGGCGGCGGTGCTGCTGCTGGCGCTGTCCTGCCTTTTGTCGGTCAGGATCTACCGCGGGCGGCAGTTCTGATGCCGGGCGGGCAAACGCCGCCATGCCCTGTCAGAAAAAATGTTCCGTTCCTGCCGCAATTTGGCGAATTTTTTACCGTTCCCCCCTTGTATAATTCCTTCCGATGGGGTATAATACTACTGTACTGCCGGAAATGGCAGATCACCCGGCAAGGGAGGAAGGATGAGACAGATGTACGATAAGACGATGACCTTTTCGGTGAACGATGATAAGGAACGGGAGATGCGGGAAACGCTGCTCACGGTTTACAACGCCCTGAAGGAGAAGGGGTATAACCCTGTCAGCCAGATCGTCGGCTATATCCTTTCCGAAGACCCCACCTACATCACGACCCACCACAACGCCCGCAGCCTGATCCGCCGGATCGACCGGGACGAGCTGCTCCAGGCGATGGTCAAAAACTACTTAAACGATTAACCGGAAATGGTAAAACCGCCCCTGATCGGCTTCAGGGGCGGTTTTGTTTGCGCCTTTATTCAGTAGCGGACTTCCGGGTTTGCGTACTGCTGCCCGTAATAGTCCCCCGCCAGCTCGAGGTAGAAGATCGACTCCGCGCTGCTGACGTAAGGGGTCAGAAAGAGGTTGCCGATCCCGCAGGTGAGCCCGCAGAGCAGCGACCAGCCGATGAACGAGAAGTCCAGGCAGAAGAGCCGGAACTTATGCCCCCGCATCATGTCGTAGGAGGTCCTGACCGCCTGCCAGGGGCCGTACTCCGGGTGGTCGGCGAGGATGTAGAAGGTCATCCGAAAGGAATAGGTAAGCCAGACGGCGGCGACGATGCCGGGGATGATGAAGAGCAGCGCGCCGATCAGCGTCGCGGCAACGGTGATCACCGTCTGGATTAGGTTGGCGAGGAAGCAGCGGAGGATCTCGCCCGGCCGGAAAAAGGCGAAGAGGTCGGTAAATCCCGCCGGCTCGCGGTTTGCCATCTTCATATTAAACTGGGCGTACCCGGCTAAGACAGAGCCGCCGATCAGCAGGAAGACGATCGCCAGCACCGCCAGGATAACCATGAAAACGCCCGCCGCCGCTGTAAATGCGTAGTACAGTTCCGGCGGCAGGCTGCCGCCGGCGCCGGAAAAGTCGGGGTAATTCCCGCTGTCCAGGTTGAGGGTCAGGCTGAAAGCGGGTTCGGTCACCGCGCTTGCCCCGCCGCCGGTCAGGATCGACGCCACCAGCCCCACCAGCACCGCCATCAGCCAGCGGCCCCGCAGGGCCTCCCGGGCGGCGGCGCGGTATTCGGCCGCGTATAAGAGTTTCATCATTTCTCCCCCTTTGGAATAGGATACGGCTTTACGCCTTATCCATAGTATACCGGAAACAGGGGGATTTTGCAATAGGTTTACGCCGGTTTATGAACATTTTAATGGAAACGCACCACCGGGGTTTGCGCTTTCCGGAAAGTTGTATTGTTATGCAAACAACTTAATGGATAAGCACTGCCCCAAAGGCTCCCTCCCCGAGGGAGCTGTCATCGAAGATGACTGAAGGAGTAAGATTATTCAGCAAAACTGAATAACCAAACAAGTTAAACTTTTGAAAGAAAAAACAGCTTTCGCTTGTTTTTCCCACTCCTTCCGGCGCATCCGCGGCCGGGGTTCGTGCCTTCCGAAAAGTTGTATTGTTCTGATATTCTCACAGCATCCCGACGATATGCATAAACACCGTCGAGCTGACGACCGAGACCAGCGCCGTCACGCCGAACGCGGCCAGCACCCCCACCGGCGATACCCCGCCCTTTCTGGCGAGGGCGCCGTAATA
>CALXKG010000101.1 GCA_944388825.1 uncultured Clostridia bacterium
CCGCTGAGCTGAAGGTCGTCAAGGAGACCGCGTACTCCGACGGCGAGCGCGCGGCTGTCCGCTGCTACGGCGCCAACGACGTCAACGAAGGCGTCGCGATCATGCAGGCGGAGAAGGTCGGCGTCTCCATCACCGGCAACTCCACCAACCCCGTCCGCTTCCAGCACCTGGTCGCCGGCACCTACAAGAAGTGGGCCAATGAGAACGGCGTCAAGTACTTCTCGGTCGCTTCCGGCGGCGGCACCGGCCGTACCCTCCATCCCGACAACGTCGCGGCCGGCCCTGCTTCCTACGGCCTGACCGATACCCTCGGCCGTGTCCACAGTAGCGCCCAGTTCGCTGGCTCTTCCTCCGTCCCGGCGCACGTCGAGATGATGGGCCTCATCGGCATGGGCAACAACCCGATGGTCGGCGCGACCGTCGCCTGCGCGGTTGCCGTCGAAGAAGCGCTCAAGTAATTTTACCCGCATAAGGAAAGGCTCGGTTTATACCGGGCCTTTTGCTTTGGGATAATATTATTAGGGATAATGTTATGGGTTCTGTGCACCGTATCTTGCAAGAAGTGCAGCTGTGGGCAGTTTTGGAAGTACAGACACTGGGCGCCTGGGAAAGGGCTCCGCCCTCTCCACTTCCGCGATTTTTTAAAAAAAATCGAGTAAAACTTTTCTTACTACCCCCGTTTCTTCGCGACGGCCACGCCAGCGCCGTTTTATACGTTTATGCGGGGTCAAAGCGTCCCGGTGGCTGAGCTTGATCCCACGGGAACGGCGGCCGGCATCGGAAGTTTGGGATCCAGCCCTTTCCCAGGCGCCCGCCTGCCGTGCTTCCGAAGCTGACCCCGGCCGCTTTTCCCGAAATAAAGCGCCTAAAATAAAAAAGCGCCTCCGCACGGGGGGCGCTTTGCTGCAAATTATTCGTCGTCGTCTTCCGCGGCGGGGAGCTTCCCGGCCTTGCGGAGGTTTGCCTCATGCAGCGCTTTCAGGTTCTTTTCGACCCGTTCCAGCATACTGACCAGCGTCGCGGCCTCCTCTGCGGTAAAGCCCTTCAGCTTGGCGTCGGACAGGCCCATCATGATATCGTCCGACCGTTTGGCCATTTCCAGGCCCTTGTCGGTCAGCGAAACGAGGTTGTAGCGGCTGTCCTTCTGGTTGATCGTCCGGGTGACGATGCCGGCCTTTTCCATCCGGCGCAGCGAGACGCCGACCGACGCCCGGCTGACGCCGATGCTGGCGGCGATGTCGCACTGGCTCTGGTTGTCCTGGTCGAGCAGCGCGTGGAAGATCGGCGGCTGGCCGAAATGGATCCCCTCGCCTTTGAGCATTTCATTCGAGCAGACGCGGTTCAAACCCTGGATCGAGCGGGAGAGCTCTAAAAGTTTGGCCTTCTGGTTCATCATAACATCTCCTTACCTGTTTTCTGGGATAAACGTGCATCCAACATTCTGCCGCGGCACGGGCGCGGACACGAGGATTCTCTAAATAACCCCTATCTGATTATAAATCGTATTTTGATAATTGTCAATAAGGTAAAGGATTGAAAACGGCGATTTGGGGCGGATTTGGAATATTCAGTTAAAAAGCAAATCAATACGCTGGTATATATTATGAGAATAGCCGCTGAAGGGCAGTACTTTTGGGTAAAATGCCCGCAAAAGGGTACCAAAACGCTATTTTCCCCCTGCCGCGCCGGCGGATCTCATCCGAGCCGGCCCTTGAAATCCGCATACCCGAAGGTCTTGACCAGCCGGGCCCCCTCCCGGCGGCTGAGCGTCGCCAGCGCCGGGAGCGGCATCCCGTTGAAGGTGTTGTTTTTGCAGAAGGAGTAGATCGCCATATCGGTAAAGACCAGCTGGCAGCCGGGGGTGAGGGGTGCGTCGAAGGAGTAGTCGCCGATGACATCCCCGGCCAGGCAGGTGGGGCCGCCGAGGCGGCAGGTGTACGCCTTTTCCCCCGGCTGGCCCGCGCCGATGATCTGCGGCCGGTAGGGCATTTCCAGCACGTCCGGCATATGGCAGGCGGCGGAGGTGTCGAGGATCGCGATCTCCATCCCGTTGCGGACGACGTCCAGCACCCGGCAGCTTAAAAACCCGGCGTTTAACGCGACCGCTTCCCCCGGCTCCAGATAGACTTCGACGCCGTAGGTCTCGCGGAGCCGCCGGACCTCCCGGCAGAGCAGCGGGAGGTTGTACCCCTCTCTTGTGATGTGGTGGCCTCCGCCGAGGTTTAACCACTTCATCCGGCGGAGGTACCGCCCGAATTTTTCTTCAAAGGCGGGCAGCGTCGCGGCCAGGTCTTCCGCCCCCTGTTCGCAGAGGGTGTGCATATGCAGCCCTTCCAGCCCGTCCAGCAGCTCCGGCTTGAATTCCGCCGCCGTCACCCCCAGCCGGGAGCCGGGCGCGCAGGGGTCGTAGATCGCGTGGCCCTGCTGGGTCGAGTATTCCGGGTTGACCCGTATCCCGCAGGAGGGCTTTTCCGGGGCGGAGAGGGCGGTATCCCGCCACCGCAGCCATTCGGAGAAGGAGTTGAAGATGATGTGCCCGGCGATGTGGGTGAGTGCCTCCACCTCTCCCGGCAGGTAGGCGGGCTTGTAGACATGGACTTCTTTTCCGGGCATCTCTTCAAACCCCAGCCGCGCCTCGAAAAGCCCCGACGCGGTCGTCCCGGCGAGCCGCCGGCCGATCTGCGGGTAGACCGGCGGGAAGGAGAAGGCCTTCTGGGCCAGCAGGATTTTACACCCGGCCTCCTTCTGGACGAGGTCGAGGATCTCAAGGTTCCGTTCCAGCCGGTCGGTGTCGACCGCGTAGACGGGGGAGGGGAGGGACGCGAGGGCAGGGGCGAGCGCTTCGGGCGAAAGGGGGGAGATGGTATCGGGCACGGTGGATCCTCCTTGAAAATTGACAGGAAAAAAGCCGCTGTAAACCAGGAAGGCATTACAGCGGCGCTGGCACCCCCTGCGGGAATCGAACCCACAACTAACCCTTAGGAGGGGTTTGTTATATCCATTTAACTAAGGGGGCATGGCGGTCTTGTCGGGGGCGGGCGGCCTTCCGCGCGCCCCGTGCCTCTTATTATATACCATCCCGGGCGAAAAAGCAAGGCTTTCCCGGGAAAAGGCGCAGATTTTCCCGGGAGGGCGCTTCCCGGCGGGTTAGCATAACCTTTCCCCCGATTCCGCCTGAAAAACCATCCCTTTGCCGGTTGAAATCCGAAGGGGAAATTGCTATAATAGATGCAAATTGACAAATAGGAGGCGCTTATATGCCGCACCATCCAGCCCGCGGGGGCAGACACCCGCTCTACCGCCCGGCGGGTTTCATCCAGCAGAACCCCGCGCTGCTGATCGCCGCCAGCTTCGCGGTGGTCATCCTGACCGGGGCCATTCTTCTGACCCTGCCGGTATCCAGCCGGGAGCGGGAATTTACCCCCTTTTTAAACGCGCTGTTCGTCGCCACATCGGCTACCTGCGTGACGGGGCTGACCGTTTACGACACCTACCTGCACTTCTCCCTTTTCGGCCAGACGGTGATCATCTCGCTGATCCAGGTGGGGGGCCTGGGGCTTGTGACCATGACCTCCTTCTTCTACAGCGTCACCCGCCGGAAGGTCGGGCTGCGCAACGCCCAGCTGGCGCGGGAGTCGATCAGCGCCGATTCCCGCGCGAACACGATGAAGCTGCTCAGCATGGTGATGAAGGTCACCTTTTTCACCGAGCTGCTGGGCGCCCTCCTGTTCATGCCGGTGCTGATCCCGGAGTTCGGGTGGTACGGGCTGTATATGTCCTTCTTCTACGCGATCTCCGCCTACTGCAACGCCGGGTTTGACCTGTTCGGGATGCTGCAGAAGGACGGGAGCCTGATCCCCTACCAGCACAACGCCTACTTCCTGACGATCATCATGGCGCTGATCGTCTGCGGCGGCCTGGGCTTTATCGTCTGGCAGGACCTGCTCACCTGGAAGCGGAAAAAGATCTTCCACTTCCACACCAAGGTCGTGCTGGTCACGACCGCCTGCCTGCTGGTGGGCGGCTGCGTCCTTTTCCTGGCGATCGAGTGGAGCAACCCCGCGACCATCGGGAACATGAACCTTTTCGACAAGACGGTCAACGCGATGTTCCAGTCGGTCACCTGCCGTACGGCGGGCTTTGCGTCCTTTGACCAGGCGGCGATGCACGACACCTCCAAGCTGCTGTCCACCGTGCTGATGTACATCGGCGCAGGCCCCGGCTCGACCGGCGGCGGCATCAAGAATACGACGGCGCTGATCATCTTCATGACGGTCATCTCGGTCATCCGGGACGACGAAGAGACGATGATCATGGGCCGCCGGGTCAGCCATTCGACCGTTTACCGCTCGCTGGCGGTCGCGGTGCTGTCCGGCATCCTGCTGATCACCATCGCGGCGGTGCTCTTCAAGACCGGGGCGGCCGGGACGATGGTCGACGCCCTTTACGAGTCGGCCAGCGCCTTCGGCACGGTCGGCCTGACCTGCGGCGTCACCGCCAATTCCGGCCCGGCGGCGCTGATCGCGATGATCATCGAGATGTACCTGGGCCGCGTCGGCCCGGTCGGCTTTGCCCTTTCGCTTGTGATGCGCAAGCGGACGCCCGCCTCCCGGATGCGCCTGGACCCGGAAGCGCGGATCTGGGTCGCCTGACCCGCCGCCCTGCTTTGGATGGAGGAATACCTTGAAATTCGCAGACTTCAAACAGAAACTCTTCCGCCGGGACGCCATCCCCCGCACCCCCGAGATGAAGGGGCTGTCGCTGGTCATGGGCGGGCTGTTCCTGCTGGCGGCGCGGCTGATGGTCGCGCCGGGGATCGGCAGCCTGTTTTTGCTGCTGGCGGCCGTCTTCCTCGCCTGGGGGATCGGCCGCTGGGGGCGGGGGACGCGGTTTTTCCCGCTGGGGGTGCTGGCGCCGCTGGTCCTCATCCCCTGCGGGGTCATCGAGATCACCGGATACGCCGCGCCGGGCGGGGTTTTCCGGCTGGCGGAAGGGGCGGCGTATCTCGCCGGGACGGCGGCGTCGGCCGTTTGGGCGCTGGTCGTCCTGGACTACTGCATCGGGCTTGTGCCCGGCGGGCCGGAAAAGACCGTCCAGATCCTCCGCCAGCGCCGCTGGTGGGTCGGGGTCGGGTACGCGGCCTGCGGGGCGTGGGCGATGGTGGACGGCTTCACCGGCCTGCTGCCCAACGTCGGGGTGGTCATGCGGGCCGCCGCGATCGTCATAGACGTCTTTTTCCTCTCGGCCCTCGTCCAGGTGCGCCGGGCGGTCATCGACGCCGGGGAGCGGCCGCCGGGGCCTGTGGGGCCGGCCCGCCCGCCGGAGGTCTGACGGCGGCGTTTTAAAAGAACGGGTTTCGCATAGGGGGCCGGGCGGCAAAGCTGCACGGCCCCCTGCCTTTCTCCGGCAGCCCCCGCTTCGCAAATCCCCCTTGACAGCCCGCCCCAAACCTGTTAAAATAGTCTTAAATGGGCGGGTTTCATTTTTTACGGGTTCTGTGCTCGTGAACAAATAGAAAAGCCGCTTATCAGGCCCATCTGACAGCTGGAAAGGAGTATCCCCGATGAAACAGGTCTACAATCCCTACCTCCCCCTTTACGAATACGTCCCCGACGGCGAACCCCACAACTTCGGCGGCCGGGTCTACATCTACGGCTCCCACGACGTCCCGGGCGGGACCCGCTACTGCGAGGGCGACTATGTCACCTGGTCGGCCCCGGAGGACGACCTCAGCGACTGGCGGTATGAGGGGGTCATCTACCGCCGCACCGACGACCCTTCCAACAAGGACGACCGGATGCAGCTCTGGGCGCCCGACGTCACCCGCGGCCCCGACGGGCGGTACTACCTCTACTACTGCTATTCCTTCTACCCCGAGATCGGCGTCGCGGTCAGCGACAGCCCGGCCGGCCCCTTCACCTTCCACGGGCACGTCCACTACCCCGCGGATATCCGCGGCGGCGCGGAAGTGAAGGAGTATATGCCCTTTGACCCGGCGGTGCTGACCGATTCCGACGGGCGGGTCTACCTCTATTACGGCTTCGCGCCGGCGGCCGAGAAGGAGATGAAGATCGACCCGGAGATGGCCGAAAAGATGAAGGAGCTGACCATCCGGCTGCCGGAGTTCGGCGAGGACGGGATGGTCGTCGAGCTGGAGCCGGATATGCTGACCACCAAAGGGGAGCCGCGCCCGCTGATCCCCGGCGGGCACCACACCGCCGGCACCGGCTTTGAGGGCCACGGCTTTTTCGAGGCGTCCTCCATCCGCAGGGTCGGGGACAAGTATTACTTTGTCTATTCCAGCCACAAGTCCCACGAGCTCTGCTATGCCGTCTCGGACAGGCCGGACGCCGGCTTTGCCTACGGCGGGACGATCGTCTCCAACGGCGACATCGGCCTGGACGGCCGGGATAAGCCCGTCAATACGCTGGGCAACAACCACGGCGGGATGGTCGAGGCGGACGGCAAATGGTACATCTTCTACCACCGCCAGACCAACGGCACCGAGTTCTCCCGCCAGGGCTGCGCCGAGCCGATCGAGATCGCCCCCGACGGCTCGATCCGGCAGGTGGAGATCACCAGCTGCGGCTTAAACGGCGGGCCGCTTCAGGGCGAGGGGGCCTATCCCGCCGCCATCGCCTGCCATATCACCTGCGGGACGACGCTGGACTATATCGACTACAACGACCCGGTCATGAAGCGCCAGACCCGCATCACCGCCGAACCGGACGGGGACGGGAAGACGGAGCAGTATGTCACCGGCATCGAAGCGGGGAGCAGGCTGGGGTATAAATACTTTGCCTTTGCCGGCGCAAAGACCCTTACCCTCACCGTCCGGGGGGATTTCGACGGGACGGTCGCCGTTTCGGGCGACGAACAGGGCAGAAAGGCGCTGGGCGGCGGCGGGCTCGCCGTCCATTCCGGGGACTGGACGGAAGTTTCCTTCCCGCTTTCCGCCGCCGGGAAGACCGCCCTTTACCTCACCTTCGACGGGGAAGGGGCGCTCGACCTCAAGACGCTGGACTTCTGCTGACCGGTTATCCCTTTTGCGCTAAACGCAAAGCGCTTATTCGGGCAAATTTACAAAAAATGAAAAAACCTTGCGCCTTTTCCCCATTCCCGCTATAATGGAAGCAGGAAGAAAAAGGCCGGCCGCGCCGTGTTTTGTCCGGCGCGGCCTTTTTGCAGGGAGGAATTTTCCATGACACCGGAAGAAAGAATTTTTGCGGGCGTCCTCTTCGCCCCCGGCAGCCCCGAGCTGGTCGCCAAGAAGCTGAAGACCCACAACCTCGACGTCGCATACAACATGACGATGGAGGACGAGTACGAAAAACGCGACCGGATCCTCCACGAGATCCTGGGCGGGATGGGGGAGGGCGTCCGGATGCAGGGCCCGATCTTTTTCCACTACGGCTGCCATACAAAGGTCGGCGACCGGGTCTTCGCGAACTTCAACTTCACCGTGCAGGACGACGCCGAGGTGACGATCGGGGACGACTGCAACTTCGGCCCCGGCTGCACCATCGTCACCCCCATCCACCCGATGGCCGCGTCCGAGCGCAACGCGATGCTGGATGAAAATGGGGCGGTCAAGCGGCTCTGCTACGCCAAGCCGGTGCATATCGGCAAAGACTGCTGGTTCGGCGCGAACGTCACCGTCTGCCCCGGCGTCACCATCGGGGACGGGTGCGTGATCGGCGCGGGCGCGGTCGTGACCCGCGACATCCCGGCGAACTCCTTCGCCGCCGGCGTCCCGGCGCGGGTGATCCGGACGATCACCGAGGCCGACAGTATGAAATACCACCCGGAGCTGCTGGGCGGGTGCCGGGTGATGGAAGAGGAAGTTTGATTTTTTGACCCAACAACTTGATGGAGACGCACCACCTAAAAGGCTCCCTCCCTGAGGGAGCTGTCGGCGAATGCCGACTGAAGGAGTAAGATCATTCAGCCGCCCGGCGGACAAACCGCATCGTCCGCCGCCCGATGCCCAGCAGGCAGAGGAACCCCGCGTAAAGGGCCGCCAGCAGCGCCGCCCCGGCAAACGCCCGCCAGCCGTCCGGCAGCGGGAGTACCCGCAAAGCCGCGGCGCTGGCCGCCCCCGCCGCCCCGGCCGCCAGCATCGGCCGGCCGACCCAGCGGGAAAAGGAAAACGGGATCCGCACCGCGCCCGCCAGCCGGGCGATGCTGAGGGAGGCGTTGACAAAGCTGGTGAAAAACAGGACGGTGATGTACCCCCTGACGCCGAAGAGCGGCAGAAGGGTGTACAGCAGCAGGACGCTTAAAGAGGAGTCGATGATCGAGTAGCGCATGACCGCGACCTGTTCGTCCAGCCCCTTGAGCAGCGCGTCGGCGACCGTGTCCAGGTAGAGCAGCGGGGTGAGGGGGGCCATCACCCAGAGCATCTTCCCGGCCTCCGGGCTGCCGTAGATGGCCGTCCCCAGCTCTTTCCCGTAGCAGATAAACGCCGCCGAGACCGGCAGCGCGAACAGCAGCGTCAGCCGCAGCACCCGCCCGGTCAGCCTGGCGATCTCCCCGGTTTTCCCGGTCGCCCGCCACTCGGCCACCTCCGGCACCAGCAGGTTTGAAAAGGCGGCGATCAGCGCCGCCGGGAACCCCAGCACCGGCATCACCATCGCCTCCATCATCCCGTACTGGGCAAGGGCGGCGGCGGTGTCCGCCCCATACCGTTTGAGTCCCCGGGGGACGAGGATGTTCTCGACCGACGAGAGGGCCGCTTTCAGGTACCCGGACAGGGCCACCGGCCCGGCGATCGCCAGCACCGGCCGGGCCATCCGGGCGCTTTTTTCTTTTACAAACGTCCGTTTATGCTTATCCCGCAGGTAGAGGGCCAGCGTGTAGCAGAAGGCGGCCGCCTCCCCGACGACCGACCCCAGCGCGATCCCGACGCAGGCCCACTCCAGCCCCATCGGCAGGACGAACTGGAAGGCGAGGGCGACGGCCGCGATCCGCACCAGCTGCTCGAGGATCTGGCTGGTGTTGGTCTTCCAGACCTCCCGGATCGCGAAAAAGTAGCCCCGCAGGCTGCACGAAAAGGCCATGAACGGCAGCGCCGCCGCCAATACCCGGAGCGATTTGACCGTCCGCCCGTCCTGGAGGATATGGACGCCGATATAGGGCGCGCCAAACCACAGGAAGGCCGCCGCACCGGCGCTGACCGCCGCGCCGAAGACCATCGACACCCGCATCGCCGCAAACGCCCGGCCGGTATGCCCCTTGCCCAGCTGCTCGGCGACCAGGCGGGTGACGGCCAGGTAGATGCCGGAGGTGGCGAGGGTGGAGGCGAAGTTGTAGATGGTGAAGACCAGCTGGAACAGCCCCATCCCGGCGGCGCCGATCTTGCGGGTCAGCCAGCCGGAAAAGCCGATGGCGATGAGCTTGAGGATGACCGCGCCAAGGGCGAGGATGATGGTGTTTCGTAAAAAACGTTTCGCTTTCATAGGACGCTCCTTTGCCCGTATTCGCGGTCTTTTCCCGTTGGGGAAGAATATGCGGGCGGAGGGAAAAAAATATCTTGCCAAACCGGGCGGAGGCTGGTATACTGGAATATGGGGTTTTCCCCCGATTTTTTCCAAAATGGAGGAGAAACAGATGAAACATAAGATTGCGGCGGCGCTTGTTTGCGCCGGGGTGCTGGCGTTTATGCCAGTTGCCGGAGTAACCGCCACCCTTCCGGGGGGGTATTTGTCCAAACGGTAAACGCGGCTGAAACAATCTCGACCTTTGACCAGCTGGAAGCGGCTGTTGGAACAGGCGGGACGTATACGCTGACAACATATATTGATCTTGAAGCTGACCTGATCCTCACAGATATTACGCTAAACAGTGGGTCAGGATATGATGTGGGAATTTTCACAAACGGTCATAAATTGACGATGCAAGATGGCGTGACGCTGGACGGCGTGTATATTGGCGTAGATGAAGGCGGCCAATTTAATATGAATGGCGGCAGGATTACCGGGAATGAGGATATGGCTGTTATGGTGGAAGGCGGTACCTTCACTATGGCAAATGATAGTAAGATTACCGGGAACCAGTGTAGCGCTGTTTGGGTATCTGATGGTACTTTTAAGATGATGGGCGGTGAAATTTCCGGGAACCAGAATTATGACGGCGGCGGTGTATTTCTGTTCGGCGGTACGTTTATGATGGAAGGCGGGACGATATCCGGTAATACGGCGGTTGGTCTTGATGAAATATCGGGCCTTGGCGGCGGGGTTTATGTGTCTGGCGGTACGTTTACAATGACCGGCGGGACGATTGCCGGGAATCAGGCAGGATTTGGCGCGGGGGTTTGCATTTCGGCAAGTGATAAGAACATTTCCTTATCTGGAAACGACCTGCGTATTGAAGACCCGGTTCTGTTATTTCCAAGTATTTCTTTGTCAGGTGAATTAAAACCCGGAGGAGAGGAAGAAGAGGAAGAAGAGGAAGGAGAGAAAGTAACAATCGAAATGTTAATGGTTCTGGATGTTGCAGGACTGAACCTCCCGGCAGACTGTCCGATTTTGCTCGAATTTCCTGATATTTTGCTCTCTGATTTAGAAAAATATGGCATAACTGAAGAGGCGTATATTGAGAAATTGCTGAATGAATCTATCCAAACGATCACCGACGCCAACCGGCATATGTTCCGGCTCGTATTTACCGAGGGCGGCGTTGTCACCGAGCGGTACAGCCCGGTAAGAGGCGCGGACGGCAAGTGGACATACGGCCCGGAGAACACCGTCCAGCCGGAAGAGCCTTCCGAGCCGTCCGAACCGGAAACCGAGGAAGAAGAACCGGTTTATATCCCCTCCGAGCCGATTCCCGACGGGCTGCATGAATATTCCCTCGGGACGATGCTCTATCGGGACGGCAAGCGGGTGAGGGGCCTCACCGAATACGAAGGCGCTGCCTACTATTTCGACCGGAGCGGCTGGATGCAGACCGGCTGGGTGGAACTGGAGGACGGCTGGCGGTATTTCGGGGAAGATGGGAAGATGGTCACCGGGTGGCTGAAGCTGGGGAACGTCTGGTACTATCTCGACCCGGAGACCGGCCTGATGCTGAACGACGGCCTCCACACCATCGGCAAATCCACCTACTACTTCTACGGCTGGGGCGGGATGGCGAACGACTGGTGGTATGAAGATGAAAACGGGGACTGGTACTTCTTCGGCGGCTCGGGCGCGATGAAGGCGGCAAGCTGGGTCGAATGGAAGGGCGAATGGTATTACCTTACCGAATCCGGCAAAATGGCCGTGTGATATGCCCTTCGGGCGATGAAGCGCTCCCTGCGGTCGCATGAAGCCGCCCTTCGGGCGATGAAGCGCACGCCTAAAGGCGTGCATGAAGCGTAACCCTGCGGGTTACATGATGGTGTCCCTGCGGGACGATTAAAAAAAGCTCTCCGGAGAGGTTGGCGGTAAAATGCCGCGTCTGCCTTTCCGGAGAGCTTTTATTCAATCAGCGAAGCGTACCTTCATGTTCCCCGCAGGGGAACGCTTCATGGGCCGTCAGGCCCGCTTCATGCGACCGAAGGGAGCGCTTCATGCACGCCACCGGCGTGCGATTCATCCAATCTTTCCGGGGCAAAAGCCTTGAAAAACCGGCGTCTTGGTGGTATAATCAGGTATGATAATCTGGCGGAGTGTTCTCATCCTCCGCCGACAGGAAGGGAGCCGCACAATATGCCTTTTTCCCAGTGGATCTATCCCCGCTCCGACCCCGAGGGGGCGCGGGTGCTGCAAAAAGAACTGGGCCTGCCGTCGGCCGTCGCCGGCATCCTGGCCGGGCGGGGGCTGTCCGGGCGGGAAGCGGCGGCGCTCTTTGCCCCGCAGCCGCTGGAGGACCCGATGGCGCTGCCGGATATGGAAAAGGCGGTCTCCCGGATCGAGCGGGCGATCGAGGACGGGGAGCCGGTCGCGGTGTACGGGGATTACGACTGCGACGGGGTGACCGCCACCGCGATTTTATACAGCTACCTCCAGTCGATGGGGGCGGAGGTCAGCTATTATATCCCCGACCGGCTGGACGAGGGGTTCGGGATGAACCGGGGGGCGGTGGAGGCGCTGCACGCGCGGGGGGTCACCCTCATCATCACCGTCGACAACGGGACGGCTGCCCTTTCCGAGATCGCCTACGCCGGGACGCTCGGCATCGACGTCGTCGTCACCGACCACCACCAGCCGGGGGAACAGCTGCCCGACTGCACCGCCGTCGTCAACCCCCACCGGCGGGAATACCGGGGGTTTAAGCAGCTGTGCGGGGCGGGGGTCGCGCTCAAGCTCTGCGCCGCGCTGGAGGGGGGCAGCTACGACACCGTACTGGAAGACTTCGCGGCGCTGGCGGCGATCGGGACGATCGGGGACGTGGTGCCGCTTGTGGGCGAGAACCGCACGATCGTCCGGGAGGGGCTGCGGCTGCTGCCGGTGAGCAGCCAGCCGGGGCTGCACGCGCTGCTCGCCGCCGCCGGGCTGGAGGGGGAGCTTTCCGCCGGGCGGGTGGCGTTCGGCATCTGCCCCAGGCTCAACGCCGCCGGGCGGATGGGGGAGTCGGGGCTGGCGGAAAAGCTGCTGCTCTGCGAAGACCCGGAGGAGGCCGAAACGCTGGCCGAACGGCTCTGCGCCCTCAACCAGGCGAGGCGGGAACAGGAGGAGAAGATCCTGCAGGCCCTCGCCGCCAGGCTCCGGCAGGACCCGTCGCTGCTGCTCGACCGGGTGCTGGTGCTTTCGGCCCCGGGGCTGGGGCACGGGGTGGTCGGGATCGTCGCGTCGCGGCTGGTCACGCTGTACGGCAAGCCCTGCTTCATCCTTTCGGAGGAGGGGGAGCTGGCGACCGGTTCGGGGCGGAGCCTGGGGGACTTTTCCCTCTTTCAGGCCCTCTCGGCCTGCGCCGGGCTTCTGGAAAAGTTCGGCGGGCACAAACTGGCGGCGGGGCTGACCCTGAAGACCCGGGATATCCCCGCCTTCCGGGAACAGCTCAACGCCTACGCCGCCCGGGCAAGCGACCGGATGCCGGTCCCGCAGATGCAGATCGACCGGGTGCTGAAGGCCGGCGACCTGACGCTGGAGACGGTCGAGGGGCTGGACCTGCTGGAACCCTATGGGGAGGGGAACCCGCGGCCGCTGTTCCTGATGAAAAACTGCCTGATCGAGGGGATCACCGCCCTATCCGGCGGGAAACACACCAAGCTGAAGGTGAACTTCGACGGGAAGAGCGTCTTTGTCCTCTGCTTCCGGACGGAGCCGGGGCAGTTTGTCTACCCGGTGGGGAGCTGGGTAGACCTGCTGGTCCATCTGGAGGTCAATTCCTTCAGGGGGAATAAGAGCATCTCGGTGCAGATGCAGGATGTGCGGGCAAGCGGCTTCGACGAGCGGCGGTGCTTAAACGCCGAATATTTTTACTATAAGCTGCGGCGGGGGGAACCGGTCGACCGGCGGATCGCCCGCAACGGCCTGCCGGAACTGCCGGAACTGCGGGGGCTGTACCGGATGCTGCGGGAGGAAGGCCGCCCGGTCGGCGCCGACGCCTGGTATATGCAGGCGGCGTCGGAACGGCTCAACTACTGCAAATACCGGCTGGGGCTGGACATCTTCCGGGAGATGGGGCTTATCTCCCTGTCGGCCGACCTGCGGGAGGTCAAACTCCTGCCGGTGGAAGGCAGGGTGAAGATGGAAGAGTCGGAGATCTTAAAATCCGTGCGGAAGATGGCAGGGGCGTGAAAGGGAAGCCGGGCAGCCCGGAAGCGGTATGGTTAATTTGAATATACAACTTTTCGAAAGACGCGAACCCCAGCCTCCCTCTTTGAGGGAGGTGGCGCGGATGCGCCGGAAGGAGTGGGAAAAACAAGCGGAAGCTGTTTTTCTTTCAAACTATTTTGCTTATGTGGCTATA
>CALXKG010000102.1 GCA_944388825.1 uncultured Clostridia bacterium
CCCCGACACAAACTGCCCGTCGGAGAGCGTGTCGCCGTTCTCCTGCCGCGCGGTATAGGGCGTCCCGTCCAGCAGGAAGACCTCCCCTTCGGCGTAGTCCCCCGTCGCCTTGAACCGCCCCAGCAGCAGCCCTTCCGCGCCGTTCAGCCCGGTCAGTTTATGGATCGTCCCTTCCTTCTCGTGGCTGAGCGTCACGACGCCCAGCCCGTCGACCGCCGCCTGCAGCTCGCTGTATTCGACAAAGATGCCGCTCCCGCTGATCTCGGCGGTGACATCCGGCGACGACGCGACGGCGACGGTCAGCTGGATGACCCGCTCGTTCAGCGTCGCCTCATCGCTCCCGGGGATATAGTCCCCCGACTCCCCCGCGTTGCCGTAGGCATAAAGGATATCGCTTCCGCCGGCGGGGTCCTCCGCGTACAGCCCCAGTTCCCGCCAGGTAAACCCCTCTTCCACCTCCCGGAAAGCGAGGACGCTTTTAAAAGTCACCTGCCCGCCGCTGCGGCTCATCTGGTCGAGGGAAAGGGTATACTGAGGCGCAATGACCGCCGTCACCGCAGGGAGGCTGCCGGAATAGGCGGCGCTGCCCATCACCATTTTGGTGAAGTGCAGGCCCCTGTCCTCCCCGGTCATGCTGTCCGCCAGCAGCGCGAGCCCCGCGTCGGTGATCGTCATCTGAAAATTAGCCACGTTATAACCACCTCTTTCTTTTCCATAGGTCCGGTAAAACCCGGCCACCCGCGGCGGCCGGGTCAGCTTGTCGAAAAAGTCCTGTTGAAAAAGAAAACCGACTTTCCGACGCGCTCTAAAAATTTAATCACATTTTTTCCGGCGGCATGTACGGCGGAAAAAATACCTTGATCCGGGCAAGTGTGCGACCGTAGGGAGTGCATGCAGCCCGGATGTTATTCTGTCGAAAAACAAGTTTTTCGACAGTCTCGCCCGGCCACCCGCGGCGGCCGGGTCCCACCCTGTTATCCCACTGTAACCGTCATATACAGCTTTTCCATCGCGTCGACCGGCTGGACGCCCATCTCGACGATGACGCTGTCGGCGGTATCGCCGCGGGAAACGGTGATATCGGCAAGCTCCGGCCGCTCAACCTCCTGCAGCTCGTACAGCTGCGTCAGGTAGGCGAACAGTTCCTCCCGGAACAGTTCCCGCCCGTCGGCGTTGTTGGCGCATTTGCCAAGGTAATGGTCTTCAAAGGTCGCCCGCACATCGTTGGCGATTGCATCCATCACCCTGAGCGTCCGGTTTTTGCGGAAAGCCTCCCCCTTGTCCGCCGTAAAGCTGACAAAGGTGTTGATATCCTGTTCGACGACCACCTTATTGCCCCGCTCGATAAAGATGAACTGGCCGGCGTTCAGCCCCTTGATGATCTCGCTGGAGAGGAGCGGCGTCAGCACCGCGACCGCCCCGTCGTAGCTTTCAAAGGTATTGGACTTGTTGACCGCCGCGCCGGCGGTCATCCCGGCGACATAGGCGGTCGCCTCCGCCTCGCTCACCTCGGTGCCGTCCGAGAGCTTCACGCCCCCTTTGACCGAGATGATCCCCTCATAGTCGGCCTCGATATTGGGCAGGACCGCCTGGATCTTGACCCCTTCTTCCTCCCGCATCTCCTTGACGAACGAGACTGCCATCTGTTTAATGGACGCGTCGGACGAAGGCACCGCCATCGTATTATAGGAAAGCCTTTTCGCGGCGGCAAAAAAATCTTCCCAGTCGGCGTCCTCCGGTTCGGCGTCGGTGCCGCCCGACAGGACGATCCCGGCGTGGGGCTGCAGCGCCCCTGTCCCGGAAAAGGCCACCCACTGGTTGTCCTGCAGCCCGTCCACCGTTTCCGCCTGCTGTTCCTCCATCAGCCGCCCGTCCAGAAAGGTCTGGACGGTATAAGGCGCATCCGCCTCTTCCGGCTCCAGCACCTTGACCGCCAGCGTATTGCCGACGCTGCCGGGATAGCGGGCGGTGACGGTCAGGTTCCCATCGGTTTCGGAGGCCGTTTCGCCTCCCGACAGCCGCCAGACGATCACCTCCCGCGCCCGCTTGGCCGCCTCCCGCAGCAGTTTGAGTTCCGGCGACAGGCTGGACAGCCCGAATACCGCCCGGACGTCGGTCTCCCCATCCACCGTCACCGGTTCCCCGACCGGCCCGAACGGGACGGCCATCGGCAGCAGGACGATCCCGCGGTCGGAGACCGTCCCCAGCGGCGAAAAAGCGGACACAAAGTTGATGTAAGCGCCTGCCCGCACTTTATTTCTTGCAGTAAAAGTTCCCCCAGCCATATGTTCCTCCTTCTGCCCCGCAGGGCGTTTATAAGCTGATTTTTTCCGACACCGCCAGCACCGCCCCGCCGTACACAGCCGCCGCCTGTTCTGTCCCGACCGCCGTTTCCAGCGTGATATTGGCGGGGATCATCCGCCGCAGCTCCCGCGCCATCGCGCCCATCAGCCCTTCGGCCCCGGGCGTGACGGTCACCCGCAGCAGGAAGTCTTCGGGATAGACTTCCGCCTGGAAGTTCCCCTCCCCCATGCTGGCCGCCAGCTGTCTTTTCAGCCGCTCGATCGTATAGGGCCGGACACCCGCGAGGCGGGAAAGGACGGCAAACCGCCGTTCCTCCAGCGTCCCGCTCTCCCGCAGCCCCAGCACCCGTTCCCACCTGGGCAGCAGCTCCTCCGCCGTCGTCGGGAAATACGCTTCCGGCACTTCCCCGACCGCCTCCCGCACCCCGTCCGCGAGCGGCCCCAGCGCCCCGGCGAGCGCCCTGTATTCCCGCGTTTCCTTAAAGACGTCGGGCAGATAATCCAGATACTGCATTTTCTCACCTCATTCCAGATCCTGCACCGTCAGCGAAAACGTCCCGTCGACCGGCACCCCGTCGCAGCTGATGTTGGCCGTACCGCCATTGATCAGGAGATTGGACACGTCGACGACCCCTTCCGCCCCGGAAAGGGCCGCCATCATCCCGCTGTACCGGACGACCGCGTCCTCATCCTCCCATTTCTGCCGCAGGCTTTTGAGATACCCGCTCGCCGCCGCTTCTGCCGCCGCCTTGACGGCGTCCGGGTCCCCGCCCGTCAGGATGCCGGCGGAGAGGCTGACCGCTTCCGCCGCGGGGGCGGAAACGGTGACGGTATGGCCGATCGGGGCCATCCCCAGCCCGTCGGCCTGGTATCCCGGGATCAGCATCTGCCGCACATCCTCCAGAAGGCTTTCCCCGGCGGGGTTGAAATCGCTCCCCAGCACTTCCACCCCGACCGTCCCGCCGCCCAGCACGACCGGCGTGACCCTTACGCCGCCGACCCCCGGCACCGCCCGGACCTTTTCCTTATAATCGCTGACGTTGCCGCCGAAAGCCGGATACGCCAGCAGTTCCAGCACCCTTTGCCGCAGCGGCCCGTCCCCTTCTTCCTCTTCGCCCGGGGTCAGAAGGCTGACCGCCTCCGCCCTGCCGAACCCGGTCAGATAGTCGCAGGGCAGCAGCTCCCCCAGCTGGTTCCCGGCCTCGCCCGCCGTCTCACACCGCAGCCGTCCGCCGCCCAGCCAGCTTTCTTCCACCAGGTAGAAGACGCCGGAAAGGGAAAACCGCATCCCGACAGGGACGGTAAAATCTCCGCCCTGCTGGTCGGTAAACTCCGCTTCAAGGACGGCGGGGCTCGCCGTCCCGCGGGAGATCCCGTACTGGGCGGCGATCCGGTCGAGATAGGCCCCGGCGGAGGTATCGGGGAACAGGAGGTCATAAAAGCTCTGGAGGGTCAGATACGCCGCCGCCAGTTCGGCGCAGACCGGCCCGACCGCCGTGTCGAAAAGGCTTCCTTCGCGGGTATCGACCCCTTCCGGCGCCGCCTCCAGGCACTGTTTTTTCAGCTCGTCATACCCCGGCAGTTCCATCCGCATCCTCCTCTCCCGCCTGGTCCCGCAGCCCCAGCAGCATCCGCATCATCAGGGCCGCCTCTTCCTCATCCAGGAACAGGATCTGTTCCTGCCGCGCCCGGATGGAGAGCCTGTCCTTTTCCCGTTCCGCCTCGGTATGGACGCCTTTTCCGGCCCACTGCAAAGTCAGCTGGATCGGGATTTCTTTTTTCTGCGGCGATTCCGGTTCCGGCGGGTACCAGATCACCCGCAGCGTCTCCTCCTTCCGGTACCGGCGTCCCATCTCCTTGCGCAGCGTGACGCCGTCCAGCAGCACCTGGAAACAGGGGCGGGTGATCCCCCCTTCCGACTCCCCGGTCAGGATCAGCGCGTCGGGGTTATAATCTCTAAGCGCCTTTACCGCCCGTGCCTGAAATTCTGTCAAACGATCTCCTCCTTCCGCACCGCCACCGCCTGATAGACGGGGTATTTTTCCGGCTGCCCGGCGGCGGTAAAGGATTCCGCCGCTCCCCGCTGCCGCACGATGACGCAGTCCCCCGCCTTTATATCCGCCTCTTCCGGCAGGTACAGCCGGGCGGCGCTCCGGTTTTCCGCCGCCGGTTCCCCCGCCGTGCCGGTGCCGCTCCACCGGCTGAGCAGGCAGCGGTAACGCCCGCGCAGCTCCCGCACTTCCGCGTCCCGGTCCCCATCCCGTGTCCAGCCCCGGCGGTAGACCTCCGCCTCTCCGCCGAAGCCGCGCAGCAGGGCTTCAAACGCCGCCTTTTCTCTCCACAGCATCCCTTTCCCCCTTCCGGCCGGTTTACCGGGTCGGATCCGCCTTCCGGAAAATCGGGAAAGCCAAACCCAACCCCGGAAATACGCGGCATTTCCACCGTATTTTTTCACTGTTCATGCTTCATTTTATCTGGAAATATCAGAACCGCATCCTTCTCCAGGCCGTCAGCCCCTGGACCCATCCGCCGTTTCCGGCGCCTGTCCCGGCGCCGAAGCTGACCGAATAGTCGCCCAGCGTCAGTTTGCTGACCGCGCCGCCGCTTCCGGACATCCCGGAGCCGCGCCGCAGCAGCTCCTCCGCCGCCGGCCGGAGGGCGCCTTCCGGCACCGATTCGATATGGCACCAGCCCATCAGTTCCGCCAGGATAAACGGGATCAGCGCCTTCTCGCTTTCCGAAAGCGCCTCCCCCTTGACGGCCGCAGCGGCCGTTTCCAGCCGCTGCGCCGCCTCTTCCCGGTCATACCAGTTTTCCGGCATCTCTCTCACCCCTTAATCGGTGCCGCCAGCATCGTCCGTGCCCTGCTGGCCGCCGGACGCAGCCTCCTTGCAGACCAGCTTGACCGCCTTCGACTCATTGGCGAGATAAACGGCATAGTATTTATCGGCGGTGACGACCGTCGTCTTATGGACGATGTCCCGCTGGCTCTCCACCTCGGTCTCCTTTTTCAGGAAGAGGACCAGCGCCCCCGGCATGACGATATAGTTTTCAAAGTTTCCGCCGGACGCGGCGATCTTGTCCGATACAATGACCTGGCAGCCGTGGATCATCCCGACCGCCCCGGACACCAGCCGCATCGCCCCGACGTCGGTCGCCTTCAGCCAGCCCTCGCTCCGTCTGAGCTGGGCCAGCTGTGCGGGCGCGACGATCAGCACCTTTTCACCGCCCTCTTTTTCGCCCAGTTTGACCAGCGCGTCGGCGATCACGTCGGCCGAGACCGGCTCGGCGGCGGTATAGGTCATATCCGCCCCGATGTTTTTTAAGACGGCCAGCACATCCCCGTCCACTTTGCCGGCGATGGACAGGGTCAGCTGCGCCGCCGCCTCGCCCAGCGGGTCGCCGTAGCCGGAAAGGACCGCTTCGTCGGTCAGCTCGACGCCGTTGCCCGCCTTTTTGACCGTCACCGTTTCAGACGACGCGGTCAGCTGCACGACCGGGATCGCGCCCCCCTCGGTCACTTCGCTCGCGTCGCCGATATAGGCATACTTCGGGACGGTGACGGTATCCCCGGCCCGCCCGGCGAGCGTCAGGTCGATCCGGCAGAGGGGCGAGAATTTCATCTCCTTCTCCAGGTGTTCGGTCACCCAGTCCCCCATCACTTCCGGGTTCATCAGATTGGTCAGTTTGGTCATAGCCATGGTGCATCCTCCCTTTTTAGCGATGTATAAATTTCAACAAATGTTCTTTCCCGGCCGCTTCTGCCGCGCCTCATCCGGACGCCTGGCCTTACCAGAACATCCGCATATACCCTTCCGGATCCTCGTTGGCCATCCGCATCCGCTCCTTCAGCGGCATCTCGTCCATCTCCCCGGCGCCGCCCTCCATCGGCCGCACGCCGGTCAGCGCCCGCTTAAAGAGGGCCGGATACCGTTCCCGCGCCGCCTTCAGGAGCGCTTCCATCTGCGCCTCGCCGGCCGCCGGCGGGAACGCGCCGCACAGCTGCTCGGCCAGGTACTCCCCGGCCGTCGCACCCCGGGACTTGAGATACTGCGCCGCCGCCCATTTTACCAGCCTTTCGGCCTCTGCCATCCGCTTTTCCGCCTCGGCCATCCTGGCCGATCCCATGGCGTCCGGGCCGGCCATCTCCCGCAGCCGCTTTGCCAGCTGTTCTTTTTTCCCGCTCTGCCCCGTCTGTTCATACCGCTGCAGGGCGTTCCGGATCCGCGCAAGCGCCGCTTCCAACTGTCCGTCCACCGTGTCCTTCCGGTTCATCTTCTGTGTCCTCCTTTTTCCCCGCCTCCGCCCGGAGGCGGTCCAGCTCTTCCTCGACGTTGACGACCCACGGGTGGTTTTCCAGCACCGTCCGCCTGGAGAGCAGCCCCGCCGAACCGGCGCACTGCTCGACCGCGTCCGACTCGCTGATGATGATATCGCGGTTTAAGATGATCTCGGCCTTTTCTTCCGCAAAGTCGCCCCGTCCCATCAAACTGTAAAACAGCCCGGTCAGCCGGACCATTTCGCCAAACCCTTCGGCAAAGGAACCTTCGATCCCGGCGCAGTCGAGGTCCAGGTCGGCATAGAGGAACTTAAGCGCCACCCCCGAGGCGGCGCCGAACTTTTCGCTCTGGGTATCGACCCCCCGCCCGGTTTCATAGATGTCCTTCCGGTCCTGCTGCAAATGCTGCATCACGTCGGCGGTATGGACCGGCTGCTCCTTGATCTCCAGCCCGCCGCCGTCGGACACCTTGACCGCCCGGTAGCGGGCGAGGTTTTCCCTAAATTCCCCGAGGTCGGTGCCGTCGTAATTCTGCAGCACCATCAGCGCCCCGCTCGTCTCGCCCAAATTGTCGGCGTCCTCCGACTTCAGCCAGTCGTAATCGTCGATCAGCGGCTTGACAAACTGGATAAGCGGCAGTTCCTCCTCGTTATACTTAAACGGGATAAACGGGAGCTTTTCCAGCAGCATCCCCTCCCCGTCCAGCGTGATATGGGGCTTCGGCGGCCCGTCGGGGACCAGCCGCCCCGCTTCATACCAGTATTCCCGGACGCCCTTCCGGTCCCAGAGCTGCACCCGGAGCTTCCGCTCCTTCCGCCGCCCCTCGTATACCACGACCGGGCAGAGCCGCAGCGCCGCTTCCAGCTCCCGGTGGTCCCGGTCGGCCCAGACCGGCAGCAGCTCTTCGGACGGAATTTTCCTGAATTTTACCTCCCCGTCCTCCGGCCAGGCCTGCAGCCAGGCGATCCCCTTGTTGACCGCCTCTTTGCATAGCCCCCGCATCACCGCCCGCAGCCGGGCGTCGAACAAAGCGTCCAGCGCTTCCGAAAACGCCCGGTTTTCGCACCGGATGGTAAAAGGCCTGCCGAACAGATACTGCGCCTTCTGGTCGACCAGCTTGCGGACAAACCCGTGGGCGATCCGCGAGGCCGGCGTTTCGGTATCCGGCGCCTTCCGCCCGTCCGCCCCGATGACGAATTTAGCCCGCTGGAGGATATCCCCGCGGTTTTCATAATACCGCTGGCCCAGCAGCATCCGGGCGCGCTTTTTCCCCCGCAAAAACGCCCCGACCCATTCGGCGTAGATCTCCTGCTCATCCATCGGCGCATATGCCTTTACCCGCCGGATGATTTTTTCCGTCTCGGTCATTCCTTCCTCCTTCTTTATTTTTCATGCTTCATCACGCACGCTTCATTTTTCATTCCCTATCCCCCCTCCATCTCCTCCCACAGCTCCACCATCGCCTGCACGACCAGTTTCTCCCTGGCCGGCATCGCGGCGTACTCGGACGGCCGCATCCCGCAGCGGACAAAGCACCAGAAGGCGTAGTTTAACTCCCCGTCTCCCCGCCGGATGCGTTTTTTAACGCACCCTTGAGCCCCTCTGCCTCGGCCCCGCCGGTAAACCCACAGACCTCCTGGGCGGCGGAGAGGAGGCGCGCGTATTCCCCGGCGGTCAGCATCGCCCCCAGCAGCGCCTCCTCCCCCAGCACGCCCCAGCTGCGCTGGAGTTCCCCGTTTTTCAGGTCGGGCTCTACGACACAGGCGGCGGCGAACTTGCGCAGGTACCCCTCCCGGTCGAACTTCGGCCCCTCCAGCCCCTTGCCCGGCCGCTGGCAGGCCCGCCGCAGCGCGCAGTTTTCCTCCTCCGAGATGCCCCGCAGCTTAAACGCCGCCGGCTTCCCATCCGCGCCCATAAACCTTTCCGAAAGGACGACCGTCTTTTCCAGCGCCGGCATCACCTGCGGTTTTAAAAACGCCTGCAGATCCATCTTCCCGCCTCCTTAGGTATTTTCAGTAAAGCCCTGCAAAAGCTCCGCGTCGTCAAAGGTAAAGGAAAATTCCTCGTCGAGGAAGTCCTCCGCCACATCCAGCCTTGCCAGCACGACCTTGTCCAAATTGCAGTTTTTCAGCACGACCGACTGGCTGCCAAACCCCGACTGCGGGTCGTCGTTGATGACGACGATATCGAAGTAGGTGTCCACCCCGTCCTTCATATACTGGAGCATCAGCTGCCGGAACAGGCTGGTCACATAGTAGACCGTCATCTTCCCGCTGCCGGAAAAACCGGCGCTTTTAAACTGGTCGCCCCGTTTGCCGAGGGTACGCACCGCCTGTTTTTTCTTCTCGACGGTCGCGGTCACATTTTTCAGGTAGAGCAGTTCGCGGTTCTGCCCGTCCAGCTTGACATAGGCCCGTCCTTCCTGCCCGCTCACCAGATTTTCCGCCTTTAAATAGCTCATAGCGTCCTCTCCTTTTCAACCGTCCGCACATTCATTCCGTTACCATCCATGGAAACGCCTTTCCCGCCTCCCGCTTTTCACTCCGGCAGCGTTAAAACCTGCCCCGGGTAGATCAGGTTCGGGTTGGCCACCCCGGACAGCGACGCGATCTCCTGATACCGTCCGCCGTCCCCGAGAAAGCTCTTCGCGATCCCCCAGAGGGTATCCCCCTCCTGCACGGTATACTGCTTCACTTCCGGCGGGGCCTCCGTCCGCTTCCCGGCGTTCCCGCCCGCCGTCCCGGAAACTGCCGCCTCGGCGCTTTTATACTCCCGCACCGTCAGGTCGTACCAGATGCACCCATCCTCCCCGGCCTGCTGCCAGAGGGAGAGCTTTTCGACCGTCACCTCCATCTGCACCGGCAGTTCGGTCCCGGTCAGCGAAAAGGGGTACGGCTTCCCCTCTTCCAGCATCTTTTTCAGTTCCGCCGCCGCCCCGGCAGGGTCATATCCTTCGCCGAACGGGTATCCCGGCCCCGGGAAGAAGCCGGAGAAGGCGGCCACCTTCTGCCCCGGCGGGCAGAGCTGGGTGATATCCCCCGCCTCCATCAGCGTCACCCGCTGATGGGCCGCCTCCTGGGAGAGCACGACCCGTTCCGGTGGCCAGAACCGGACCGCCCCCAGCGTCACCTCTACCATATAATCCCCCCTTTCGCCTTCCTGCGCGGCCTGTTTCATGCGCCCTGCTGCCGCGCTTCATCTGTAAAACCCTTCCGCCCCGCTGCCGATCTCCAGCATCAGCCGCGCCTCCAGCGCGTCGAGCAGCCGGTCGGCCATTTCATCCGCCTCCCGGCCCTCGATGGGCGGTTCCGGCTTTACCCCCTCAAACAGGGCCTGCCGCCCGCCTGGTGCCTCCGCCTTTTCCCTACGACGGCCCGCGGCCTGCTGCCAGAGGAAGACATCCCTGCCTGTCCCGTCCCATCCGGGCGGCCCCGCCGGCCGGAAGACCATCCCGTCCGCCTCCGGCATCGCCTGTTCCAGCGCCGCCAGCACCCTTTCCCGCTCTTCCGGCGGGTAGACAGCGGCCCCCGGCAGGATCTCCGCTGCCTCCGCCGCGTATCCGGCTTCCATCCTGCCCGCACCCGCCCACCGGCTCTCCGGCGGGATACTCTCCCCGCCCGCCGCCCCGCCGGAAGGGCCGCCGGATATTGGGAACATCCCTTCCGCCGCTTCTCCGCCCGCCCAGACCGCCGCCCGGACAGCCGGCCTGACCGCTGCTTCCGCTTCCGGGAGATCCGCCGCCAGCACGCCCGCATCCGCCGCCCATTCCACCGCAGCAGCCGCTGCCGCCCGGGACGCATCCTCCTGCCCGTCCGCCGCCTGGACGGCCGCCGCGGCAGCAGCGGCCGGGAACCCCTCCCCGGCGGCGGAACCGGCCGCTTCGCCCGTTTCACCCACCGCCTGCCGGGCAAACAGCCCGACCCCCGCAAACGACTCCAGCATCGCCAGATACT
>CALXKG010000103.1 GCA_944388825.1 uncultured Clostridia bacterium
CGGATTCGACCCGCCTGCGGGCGGGCCAGGTCGCGGCTCTGACAGCCCACCGGGCTGTCATTCACTGCCGCTCCCGTTCGAATCCCACTCGGGACGTTTTACGCTCTAATGAAAGAGGTACCACGCCGGAACGTGGTACCTCTGCTATGGCGGAGATGGTGGGATTCGAACCCACGTGCCATTTTACTGACAAAACGATTTCGAGTCGTTCTCGTTACGACCACTTCGATACATCTCCACAATATGCGCCTCCTGGGCGCTCAATAAGTATAGCACGGACAGCGGAAAATGTCAAACCCTTTCCGGTATTTTTTCGCGATTCCATAAATACCCTGAGAATCACATCCAGATAATATCGTAAAAAATGGAAAAATTAAAAAACTCGGGCTGCCACTCAAATTCCATCCCCGTCAGAATGCGGCAAACTATTGCAGGAACATTGGTTTTGTGCTATACTGGGGATGCAAAAATGCCATGAAAGGAGGGGCGGAAATGGCAAAGGGAATGCTGTCCCGCAAGCGGATCGAACAGCTGCAGAAAACCAGGGAAACTGCCGCCCCGCCTGTTCTGGCCATCGCCCGCCCGCTGGAAGAGGACGGCGGGCTTCCTTTTCCCACCGGAATGGACGCGCCGGAGGCGGCGCCCGTCTGGGACGCGGAGTCCCCCGCCGCCCCGCCGGAAGAAAAAGAGCCGGAACCGTCCGGGGAAAAAGCGGCCGCGCCGCAAACCCCGTCGGACGAGCCCGTCCCGCAGCCCGGCGAATACGACAGCAGCCGCACCTTTACCGAAGGGATCAGCGCCGCCCGGTCCCACCGCACCCGTTCGCTGAATTACTATCTGGCGAACCGGTTAAGCGGGCTGGACGACCAGCAGATCCTGGAGCTGCTTTTGCAGCTTGCGATCCCCTACCGCAACACCGGGCCGCTGGCCGGCGAACTGATGCAGCGCTTTGGCGGGCTGCCGGGGGTCCTGGGCGCCGGGGTCGGGCTGCTGCAGCGGACGGAAGGCATGACGGTGGAGGCGTCGGTGCTGCTGGATATGATCATGCGGGTCGCGCGGCGCGCCTTCGACCAGCAGAATTCCGGCGGCGAGCTGCTGGACACCGAGCAGAAGGCCGGCAGGTTCCTGGTCAAAAAGTTTTACGGGATGACCAACGAAGTGCTGCTCCTGCTCTGCCTGGACAACGCCTGCCGTCTGATCGGCTGCCACCAGATGACGGAGGGAAGTTCCAGCGCCGCCCGGCTGAACCTGCGCAAAATCTGCGAAACGGCGATGCAGTGCAACGCCCCGGTCGTCATCCTCGCCCACAACCATCCCGGCGGGCAGGCATATCCCTCCAACGAAGACATCCGGGCGACCAGGCATCTGCGTTCCCTCCTCCAGATGATGGATATCTGCCTGGCCGACCACTTTATCGTCGCCGGAAACAACTGGCGGTCGATGGCGATGCTGGGCGAGCTTTCCGCTTCCCCGCCGTCGATTGTATAGCGGCGGAAGGCCGGCTGAGCTTTCCCCGTCCCATATGCCAAACCACACCCGCAGCAGAAGTGAGGTAGAGCCATGCCATATCCCGATCATTTTATCCTGGAAGCGCCCTACAGGCCGACCGGCGACCAGCCGGAGGCGATCGAAAGCCTGGTGCAGGGGGTCAGAAAGGGGTTTACAGAACAGACCCTGCTGGGCGTCACCGGTTCCGGCAAGACCTTTACGATGGCGAATGTGATCGCGCAGGTCAACAAGCCGACGCTGGTGCTGGCCCACAACAAGACGCTGGCGGCCCAGCTCTGTTCCGAGTTCCGGGAATTTTTCCCGAAAAACGCGGTGGAATATTTCGTCTCCTACTACGACTACTACCAGCCGGAGGCCTATATCCCCGGGTCGGACACCTACATTGAAAAGGACTCGGCCATCAACGACGAGATCGACAAGCTCCGCCACTCGGCGACCTGTGCTTTGTCCGAACGGCGGGACGTGATCATCGTCGCCAGCGTATCCTGCATCTACTCCCTCGGCTCCCCGATCGACTACAAAAGCATGGTCGTCTCGCTCCGGACCGGGATGGAGATCGGGCGGGACACGCTGCTCCACCGGCTGATCGAGCTGCAATACGACCGCAACGACGTCTCCTTTACCCGCACCAAGTTCCGGGTGCGGGGGGACACGGTCGAGATCTTCCCCGCCGGCAGCAGCGACACCGCGATCCGGGTGGAGTTCTGGGGGGACGAGATCGACCGGCTAAGCGAGATCAACCCGTTGACCGGCGAGGTCAGAAACACCGTCTCCCACGCCGCGATCTACCCCGCCTCCCACTTCATCACCCCGCGGGACAAGCTGGTGCGGGCGGTGGAGGATATCCAGGCCGAGATGGAAGACCGGATCCGCTATTTCAAGTCGGAGGGGAAGCTGGTGGAGGCCCAGCGGCTGGAGCAGCGGACCCGCTACGACATGGAGATGCTGGAAGAGATCGGGTTCTGCAAAGGGATCGAGAACTACTCCCGCGTTCTGGAAGGGCGGGCGCCCGGGTCGACCCCCCACACCCTGCTGGACTACTTCAACAAAGACTTCCTCCTCTTCATCGACGAGTCCCACGTCACCGTCTCCCAGGTGCGGGGGATGTTTAACGGCGACCGGGGGCGGAAGCAGGTGCTGGTCGACTACGGGTTCCGGCTGCCGTCGGCGCTGGACAACCGGCCGCTCAACTTCGACGAGTTCCGGGAAAAGCTCGACCAGGTAATCTACGTCTCGGCGACGCCGGGGCCGTATGAACGGGAACGGAGCCAGAATATCGCCGAACAGGTCATCCGCCCGACCGGGCTTCTCGACCCCGAAGTGACCGTCAAGCCGGTCGAGGGGCAGATCGACGACCTGGTGACCGAAATCAACGCCCGGGCCGCCAAGAAGGAACGGGTGCTGGTGACGACGCTGACCAAAAAGATGGCGGAAGACCTGACCGAGTACCTCAAAAACCTGAACATCCGGGTGCGGTATATGCACCACGACATCGACACGATCGAGCGGATGGAGATCGTCCGGGACCTGCGACTGGGCAAGTTCGACGTGCTGGTCGGGATTAACCTCTTGCGGGAGGGGCTGGACATCCCGGAGGTGAGCCTGGTCGCGATCCTCGACGCCGACAAGGAAGGGTTCCTCCGCAGCGAGACCTCCCTCATCCAGACGATCGGCCGCGCCGCCCGCAATGCCAGCGGCCAGGTCATCATGTACGCCGACTCGGTCACCCCGTCGATGGAGCGGGCGCTGGACGAGACCTACCGCCGGCGGAAGCTCCAGATGGCCTACAACGAGGCCCACGGCATCACCCCGAAGACGATCGTCAAGTCGGTGGCCGAGATCCTTGAGATCTCCGGCAAGGACACGGTCGACAGGAAGAAGGGC
>CALXKG010000104.1 GCA_944388825.1 uncultured Clostridia bacterium
GGGTATTCCCGCCCGCCGTAGACCGTCTGGTTGGCGGCGTCGGTTTCGCCGTGGAGCGACCAGGGGCCTTCGCGGTTGGGGTGGACGGCGTACTGGGGGAAGTCGGAGGAGCTGATGTCGACCCGCAGCCGGCTGCCGGCTTTGATGAGCCAGACAATCTCCCACATGTCGATCTCCACCTCGACGATCTGCCCCGGGGTGTAGCTCTGCCGCCGGCCGGAGTGGCCGCGGTAGGCGAGCGTCGTAATCGAGCCGCGGATGTTGTAGGCGCTGCCGTCGGGGAAGACCTCCATCACCTTGGCCGAGAAGGCGGTGTCGGGGGCGTCGGAGGCGACATAGAGCCGCACCTTGATGCTGCCGTTGATTTCGACGTCCGAATCAAAGGGCGCCGACAGGAAGGAGAGGACATCCCCCCGCCAGCTGACCGGCGGCTGCCGCAGCGACCCGACGTACTCCCGGGAGGTGAAGAGGGATTCCGCCCCGTAGGATTTGACCGGGTTCTTGGGGTCGTAGAGGTACTGGGCCTGGCCGTTCGCGGTCCGTTTGGGAGAGAGCTTGTAAGCGTCTTCCGCCTTGCCGGTGAAGTCGAGGTAGAGGGGCGTTTCGACCGAACCGGGGGCGGGGAAAACTTTGCTTGTCTCCCATTCATCCCCGCCGCAGACGTAGCACTGCACCTCCGCCTCCGGCAGTTCCTTTTTGAGGAGAATCTTTTCAAACCACGCCATCGGCGAGGAGACCGAATCGTCCTTCAGGTTCTCATGGCTCTGGCCGGTCAGGGCACAGCCGTAAGAGTGGTTCCAGGGCCCCAGCTGGAGGGTCGTGTGGGCCCTCGATTCCTCCGACAGGTAGCGGTAGGTGGCGATGGCGCTGCCCAGATGATGGTCGTACCACCCGTCCCGGATGAAGACCGGGATCTTCATCTTGCCGGGGGTCTCTTTCAGCCGCTGCCACAGCCCCTGGGACCAATAGGCACAGTCCCGGTCGGTATTGGTGATCCAGTCCCGGTACCAGGGGAGACTGACCCCCCACATCGCCTCGTCGACTTCGACCTGCGGCCGGTAGCGGCAGGAGGCCAGGTAGTCGGCGGTGATCGGCACACCGGCGTTGCCCATCGCCCAGCCGGTCAGGATATCCTGCCGGAAAAGCCCGTCCTGGTAGGCGGAGACGTGCCGGTCGCAGCCGTAGACGCCGAGATACATCGTCTTGCATTTGTCCGGCACCGCGTCCGCCATGCACCAGCCGGTGTAGGCGAGGTAGGAGTCCCCCCAGTAGCCGACGCTTTCGACCTCCGGGTCATCCTGGAGCCAGCGCATCGTCGCAAGCCCGTCCGCCCGGTCGTAGACGTTTGGTTCCCAGACGCCTTCCGACCCGCCGGTCCCGCGGCACCGCTGGAGCATCACCCCGAAGCCCCGCTTGCAGACTTCTTCCGCCCGCACTTTCATCATAGGCTCGCTCATCGGGTAGCAGCTGCGGAGCAGGATCAGCGGGAAAGGCTTTTTCCCCTCCGGCTTCCAGATGGTCGTCCGGAGATTCACCCCGTCGTCCATCGGCAGCATGAACTCGGTCACTTCACCGATGTCGTTGACCGCCGGGACGCCGCATCCGGCGAACAGCTTTCGGGTCCGCTCGATCATCATCTGCTGCATCTCTTCCATTGTGGGCATTTGAACACCTCCAGATTGTAATCGGTATTTTTTCGAGAATATGCCAAATTCCGGAAAGGCGGTTATACGCCCTTCCGGAAAAAACGTTTACATTGCCTCGACGACCGCGGCTGCCCCCATCCCGCCGCCGACGCAGAGGGTCGCGAGGCCCTTGCCGCCGCCCCGGCGTTTCAGCTCGTACAGCAGGGTGGTCAGGATCCGCGCGCCCGACGCCCCGACCGGGTGGCCGAGGGCGATTGCGCCGCCGTTGACGTTGACCTTTTCCATGCAGCTTTCCCAGCCGCCCACTTTTGCGCAGGCGATCGACTGGGAAGCAAACGCTTCGTTCGCTTCGATCAGCGAGAGGTCGGGGAGGGTAAGCCCCGCTTTCTTCATGACTTTCAGCGCCGCTTCGGCGGCGCCCAGCCCCATGACCGCCGGTTCGACCCCGGCCGATGCCCCGGCGACCCATTTCGCCATCGGCTTCAGCCCCAGCTCCGCCGCCTTTTTCGCGGTGGTGAGGACCAGCGCCGCCGCCCCGTCGTTGATGCCGGAGGCGTTGGCCGCCGTCACCGTCCCGTCGGGGATAAAGGCCGGGCGGAGTTTCGCGATGCTTTCGGCCGTCACCCCGTCCCGGGGCTGCTCGTCGGTGTCAAAGAGGAAGGTGTTTTTCTTCTGGCGCACCTCCACCGGCACGATCTCTTCCTTGAAAATCCCGGCTTTCCGGGCGGCTTCGCACTTCTGCTGGCTCGCGGCCGCGAAGGCGTCCTGCTCGGCTCTCGAGATGGAAAATTCTTTCGCGATATTCTCGGCGGTCACCCCCATATGGACGTCGTAGAAGGCGTCCCAGAGGGCGTCGTGGACCATCCCGTCCACCATCTTCCCGTCATTCATCCGGTAGCCGAACCGGGCGTTCGGCAGGAGGTAGGGGGCGGCCGACATATTTTCCATCCCGCCGGCGACGGCGATCTCCGCCTCGCCGGTCAACAGCTCCGCCGCCGCGAGGTTTACGGCCCTGAGTCCCGACCCGCAGACCATGTTGACGGTCATCGCCGGGACCTCTTTCGGGATACCGGCGTGGATCGACGCCTGGCGGGCGGCGTTCTGGCCCTGGCCCGCCTGGAGGACGCAGCCCATGATCACTTCCGAAACCTGTTCCGGCGCTACGCCTGCCCGCCGGAGCGCCTCCGCAATCGCGATGCTCCCCAGTTTTTCCGCCGGGATGCCGGAGAGGCTCCCGCCGAACTTGCCGACCGCCGTCCGGACGGCCGACAGGATGACGATCTCTTCCATCAGAGCACCCCTTTCTCTTTCAGCGCCGCGACTTCCTCCGCCGAATAGCCAAGGCCCTCGAGGATCTCTTCATTATGCTGCCCGAGGGTGGGGGAGGGGAACCGGATGCCCGCTTTGGTGTCCGACAGCTTGACCGGGTTGCCGTTTAGGATGACGTCCCCCATGACCGGGTGGTCGACGTGGATGAACATCTCCCGGTCGTCCCGGATATGCGGGTCTTCCATGATGTCCGAGACGTTGTAGATCGGCCCCGCCGGGATGCCGGCCCCGAGGATCATGTCGACGCACTCTTTTACCGTATGCTGTTTTGCAAAATTCGCCTCGATGATCGCTTTCAGTTCCAGGTTGTTGGCGACCCGGTTGACGTTGCAGTCAAAGCGGGGGTCGTCGACCAGTTCGGGCATATGGAGGATCTTCTCGCAGAAGATCTTGTACAGCTTGTCGTTGCCGCAGCCGATGACAAACCACCCGTCGCTCGCCTCATAGGAGTCGTAGGGGGCGATGGAGGCGTAGGCGTTGCCCATCCGCTTGGGGTTCTCGTGGCTGACCTGGTAGCGCTGGTAGGCGTTTTCCAGCGACGCGACGACCGAGTCGATCAGCGACACGTCGACCCGCTGGCCGACGCCGGTAATATGCCGGGCCTCGATGGCGGCCAGGATGCCGATCGCGAGGTTCATCCCGCCCAGCACGTCGCCGATGGCCGAGCCGACTCTCGTCGGGCCGTTGCCGGGGTGGCCGGTGACCGACATCAGCCCGCCCATCGCCTGGGAGATGATGTCGTAGCCCGGGCGCATCGCATACCGGCCGTAGCTGCCAAAGCCGGAGACGGCGGCGTAGATGAGCCGGGGGTTCAGCTCTTTCAAGACGTCGTACCCCAGCCCCAGCTTGTCCATGACGCCCGGGCGGTAGTTTTCCAGCACGACGTCGGCTTTCGCCGCCAGCTTTTTGAAGATTTCTTTCCCTTCATCCGACTTAAGGTTAAGGGTGATGCCTTTTTTATTGCGGTTTAAGTTCCCGTAGTAGAGGCTTTCGCCGTTGACATAGGGGCCGTAGGCGCGGGCGTCGTCCCCGCGGCCGGGCAGCTCGATCTTGATGACGTTGGCGCCGAGGTCGGCCAGCATCGCCCCGCAGTAGGGCCCGGCGATGACCCGGGTCAGGTCGAGGA
>CALXKG010000105.1 GCA_944388825.1 uncultured Clostridia bacterium
CCCGACTCGTCGACCGAGAAGAGCGGCCAGCTCCAGATCGCGACGCCGCCCGGCGTATCGGCAAACCACCCCTCGAATTCCTCCAGCGTCGGATAGCTGTCATCCGGGAAAATATCGTAGTAGGAGAAGTTCTCCGAATCCGGGTCGCAGTAGGGCCGGATTTCCTCCCGCGCCATATCCGACTGCTCCATCAGGAAATCATAAAGCGCCTCGTGGCTGATATCCGTCGGGAAGTCCACCTGATAGGAAACAGCGGTGCATTCCCCATCCATAAAGGTCAGTTCCGGCGAAACCTCGTACTCCCCGACGGCAATCGTCTCGGCCGTCTGATAGACCGTCTCCGAACCCTCCTCACTCACGACCTCCGCCGCGTCCAAATCCCAGCCGTACCGGTCGAAGACCGCCTCGGCGGACTGGTGCATCGCGTTTTCGATGAAGTCGGAAGGGGTAAAAGCCGTCCCCTTCTCCCCGCACCCGGCAAAGTTCAGCACCAGCAGCAGAAGGACAGCCGCCAGCACGCCCAGCAGGATGCCGCGCATTTTATTTTTTCTCATACAGACACCTCCTCGCCAATATTATACGATAAAGTAAAAAAATGTCAATAAGTTTATTGAAAAACGCCGTCCATCCCACCAAAAACCGGCCCCCGTTCCCGGGAGCCGGCCTGACCGTCTTCCGCCGCCCGCTTCATCCCGCGCAGCGGCGCTTCATCTTTCCGCTTCAGCGGGAAAGCCACGCCTCTCTCGACGCGTCGGACGGCATCCGCCAGTCCCCGCGGGGCGAGAGCGACACCGACCCGACCTTCGGCGAGTCGGGGACGCAGCTGCGCTTGAACTGGGAGGCGAAGAACCGCCGGTAGAAGTTCTGGAGCCACTTGTCGATGACCGCCTCCGGGTACTTCCCGTCAAACGCCCGCAGCGCCAAAAACCGGAGCTTCTCCGCCGGGAACCCGAACCGCAGGAAGTGGTAGAGGAAAAAGTCGTGCAGCTCATAGGGGCCGACCGTCTCTTCCGTCTTCTGGGCGATCTCGCCGTTTTCGTCGGGGGGGAGCAGTTCCGGCGAGACGGGGGTGTCCAGCACCGCCTGCATCAGCCGGGCCTCCTCCGGACGGCCTTCCCGCTCCGCCTTCAGCGCCGCGTAGGCCACCAGATGCCGCACCAGCGTCTTCGGGACAGAAGCGTTGACCCCGTACATACTCATATGGTCGCCGTTGTAGGTGCACCACCCGAGCGCCAGTTCGGAGAGGTCGCCGGTGCCGACCAGGATCCCGCCCTCTTTGTTGGCCAGGTCCATCAGGATATAGGTGCGCTGGCGGGCCTGGGTGTTTTCATAGGTGACGTCGTGCACCGCCGGGTCCTGGCCGATATCCTGCATATGCTGGATGCAGGCCGGGCGGATATCCACCTCGCGCAGCTCCGCCCCCAGCGCCCGGGTCAGCCCGCAGGCGTTTTCGTAGGTGCGGCCGGTGGTGCCGAACCCCGGCATCGTCACCGCGAGGACGTCGGACGGCGCTTTGCCGATAAGCCGCATCGCCTCCACCGCGACGATCAGCGCCAGCGTCGAGTCCAGCCCGCCGGAGATGCCGACCACCGCCCGCCGGAGGCCGGTATGGGAGAGCCGCTTGGCAAGCCCCCCCGCCTGGATCGCGAGGATCTCCCGGCAGCGGCGCTCCATCGCTTCCCTGTCCCGGGGGACAAAGGGGGTCGGGTCCCACTTCCGGTCGATCTGCGGCTCCGTGAGGGGCGGTTCCGCCCCTTCGGTGACGGCGGGCGGCACTGCGCCCAGTTCCAGTGCGTTTTCCCGGAAAGAAGTGTTCTTGCGCCGCTCGGAGAGGAGCTTCTGGACGTCGATGCAGCCCACCGCCATCCCGCCCTGCTGTTCGAACCGGGCGTTTTCCGCGAGCATCGAGCCGTTTTCCGCCACCATGCAGGCGCCGGAAAAGAACAGGTCGGTCGTCGATTCGCCGGGGCCGGCCGAGGCGTAGACATAGCCGCAAATGCAGCCGGCCGACTGCTTCAGGATCAGCTCCCGGCGGTAATCCTGCTTGCTGACCAGCTCGTTGGAGGCCGAAAGGTTCGCGATGACGTTCGCGCCCGCAAGGGACAAAAGCCCCGACGGCGGCACCGGCACCCAGAGGTCCTCGCACAGCTCCACCCCCAGCACCATCTCCCCAAAACGGAAGAGCTGGCGGCCAAAGGCGGTATCCTGCCCGGCAAACCGGAAGGGGCGCGCCTCGATCCCGCGGCCGGAGGCAAACCACCGCTTTTCATAATACTCCTGATAGTTGGGCAGGTAAAGTTTTGGGACAAGCCCCAGCAGCTTCCCCGCCTGACAGACGGCGGCGCAGTTATAAAGCGCGTCCCCCGCCCGCACCGGCAGGCCGACGACCCACGCGGCGGGAAGGCCGCGGGTCTCCTCCAGCATCCCGGCCAGCGCCCTTTCGCACCCGGAAAGGAGCGCGTCCTGGAAAAAGAGGTCGGCGCAGGTGTAGCCGGAAAGGTGCAGCTCCGGCAGGACGATCAGCCCCGCCCCCTGCCCCGCCGCCTGCCGGATCGCGGCAAGGGCGGACGCGGCGTTCCGCGCGGGGTCCGCCACCGTCACGCGGGGCGAAACCGCCGCCGTTTTGTATAGACCATAAATCGACATATGTTCCTCCTGATCCCCCTTCGGCGGGGGAAAACCGTGTTTGATCTCAGCAGCCTGACCAGGCGCCCGTCCGAAAAGCCCTTCTCCGGCGGGCCGGGCCTTTGCCCGCAGCCCCGCGGGAAAAGCTCACCCTTCCCGCATCCGGCGGTATTTAAACTGCGGGGGCTCTTCCTGCCGGACGACGACGGCCCCTGCCTCTTCCTCTTCGGCGGCGGGGGCGCGGGAGCGGAGCAGCAGTTCCTCGATCTTTTCAAACCGGCCGCCGCTGCGGATATAGGCGTTGACCCGGCGGTCGTCCTCCTCCGGATAGGTGAAGCCCAGCGCATCGGCGACCTCCCGCCCGCAGGAACGGAACAGCTCGGCCATCGAAAGGATCCCCTTCATCATATCCTCATAGTTGCCGCCGGCAAAACTGGCGGCGAACAGCTGCCACTGGTCGGAGTAGAGGTAGCGCTCGATGTACTTGCCGTACTTGCCGGTATCCACCTTGAAGCCGTGCTCGACGCCGATCTTCCACTCGACCATCTTGATGAGCATCGGCCGGACGACCTGCGCCAGATGGGCGTTGGCATAGGCCATCTCCCGCCGCCAGACCCCCTTGGCGACATAGGTCGCGACCCAGAGGAATTCGTTGCAGGTGCAGTTAAACTCCCGCTCGTCCGGCGGCTTTACCCAGTAGTCCTCATCCGACGGGGGCGGCAGGGCGGGCAGCGTCCCGTCCTTGTCCAGCAGCAGGCGGCAGAGCCTGTCCGACAGAAGCGCCTCCTCCATCCGGGAGACGGGGACGAGGGTCAGGTCGATGCGGTTGCCGTCCAGAAGCTGCATCATGAAGTTGAACCAGTCCTCATAGGGCGGGCTGGAATCCAGCTGGTCGGCGCGGGTCTGCATGATGACCCGCTCGCCGAAAACGTCTACCCAGCCGGGGTCGTCGATAAACGGCTGCATATCGGTGACGGCGTAGACGATGTCGAAATCCTGGTACTGGTCGCGCGGCGCCTTGGGGTTGGCGCGGGAGCCGTTGAGCCATACCGCCCGCACCCGGTCGTCGCGCCGGGCGAAGCCCAGGATCAGGTCCATCATCTGCTGTTCAGTCCGATGTTTCATTAAAAAGTCCCCCTTTCGGAAAAGGATAAACGGGCTGCCGTTTCGGTTTGCGGAAAATAATGAAAAACGTGGCGTTCTGCGTCCGGCTCCAGCACCGCGAAGCGATCCCCTCATTTTTCATCCTTCATGTTTCAATCAGTCTTTGATCTCCCCGTGGGCGAGGGCCTTCAGGTAGGCGTTGATAAACCCGTCCAGGTCGCCGTCCATGACCGCGTCGACGTTGCCGGTCTCAAAGTTCGTCCGGTGGTCCTTGACCATCGTATAGGGCATGAAGACGTAGGAACGGATCTGGCTGCCCCAGCCGATCGCCTTCTGGTCGCCCTTGATGTCCTCGATCTTGTCCAGGTGCTGCTGGATCTTGATCGCCAGCAGCTTGGACTTGAGCATCCGCATCGCGACGTCCTTGTTCTGGTACTGGCTGCGCTCCACCTGGCAGGAGACGACGATGCCGGTCGCGAGGTGGATGATCCGGACGGCAGAGGAGGTCTTGTTGACCTTCTGCCCGCCGGCGCCGGACGCCCTGTAGACCTCCACCCGGATGTCCTCCGGCCGGACGACGATGTTGGTGTCGACTTCCTCCATCGTCGGCATGACCTCCAGCGACGCAAACGAGGTCTGCCGCCGCCCGGAGGCGTCAAAGGGCGAGACCCGGACCAGCCGGTGGATGCCGTTTTCGGACTTCAGGAAGCCGTAGGCGTTTTTCCCTTCGATCTGGATGGAAGCGGATTTGATGCCCGCTTCGTCCCCCTCCTGGTAGTCCAGCACCTCGACCTTGTAGCCGTGGGCCTCGGCCCAGCGGGTGTACATCCGGTAGAGCATCGAGACCCAGTCCTGCGCCTCGGTGCCGCCGGCCCCGGCGTGGAAGGTGAGGATCGCGTCCTTTTCGTCGTATTCGCCGGTCAGCAGGGTCTCCAGCCGGGCGGTCTCGATCCCCTTCTCCAGCGCCTCCATTTCGGCGTCGATCTCGGGGATGGCCGACTCGTCCCCGTCGTCGTCCGCCATCTCGATCATCACTTCCAGGTCCTCGTACTGGGCGCAGAGCTTTTCATACCCCTCGACGGTGCCTTTGAGCGCCCCGGTCTTTTTGAGGATCTTCTGGGATTCTTCGGCGTCGTCCCAGAACCCCGGCTGGGCGGCTTTCTGTTCCAGTTCCTCAATCTGCACCTTCAGGCGGTCGATGCCGAGGGCGGAGCGCAGGTCGTCCAGTTCCGGCTTGCGGCCGCGCAGCTTGAGCGCACGTTCTTCCATTGCGAGCATATATGGGATTCTCCTTTACAATTGGTTGCATTTTCTGTCCCCCGGCAAAAATGGGTACGGGAAACAAAGCCTCTCCGGCCTATACTCCTATTATACCCAATATTTAGATTCCTGTAAAGATTTGTTTGATAAAAAACCGTAAATATGGTATAATATGGGAGCAGAAAGACGGGCGGAGAGCGGCTGTCCGGTTTTGCCGCTTTCATAATATCCCCATTTATTTAAAACCCATGAGGTAATCCTATGCAGAAATACGCCGGGGCGGACTGCCCCTATTGCCATAAGCCGATCCAAGACGCGGACGAAGTGACCGTCTGCCCGGTCTGCGGCGCGCCCTACCACCGGGAATGCGCGAAAAAGGCCGGCGGGTGCGTCCTCACCGAGCTGCATGAAAAGGGCGGGCAGTGGACCCGCGTCCAGCGGCCGGCCGCCTCCGAAATAGACGGGCGGGCGGCGCTGCGGTGCAGCCGCTGCGGCAGCGTCAACCCGCCGGGCGCGAAAACCTGCGAGATCTGCGGGACGCCGCTGGACAACGCGTCCCCCGAGCCGCCGGACGAGCCCTGGAACCGGCCCAACTGGCAAAACCCGCCGGAAAATGAACCAGGCCCCGGCTTCGGCCGGTTTTCGGGCGGGCAGGGCCCCTATGGGCAGGGCCCCCGGCAGGGGGACTCCGGCCCGGGGATGTCCGGCCTCCAGATGCCCTTCGACCCGTTTGTCAACCCGATGGGCGGGCTGGACCCGGAAGAGGAGCTGGACGGGGTCAAGGCCAAGGACGCCGCCGCCTTTGTCCGGCAGAACACCCCCTATTTCCTGCCGAAGTTCAAGTCCTTTTTCCGCAAAGCGGGGGACAAGGGGCACACCCTGTCCTGGAACTGGAGCGCGTTTATCTTCGACGCCTACTACCTCTTCTACCGCAAGATGTACGGGCTGGGGGCGGCGGTATTGGCGGTCTCGGTGCTGCTGTCGGTCCCTTCCCTCATCCTTTACTTTGAAAATATGCTGACCCTGTGGGGCGCGGAGGGGATGCTGCTGAACGCCCTGGGCATCAGCCTGTCCAGGCTCAACACCCTGTACAGCCTTTCCAGCTTCCTGTCGCTGGCGATGAAGCTCTGCCTGGCGACGCTGTTCAACCGCGCCTACGCTTCCCATATGGTGGGGACGGTCAAAAAGCTGCGGAAACAGCAGCCGGAAGAAAGTGGGTATTACGGCGCCCTCGCCAGAAAGGGCGGGGTATCGCCGGTGGGGGTGCTGGCCGCGTTCGGCGTGACGGCGCTGGTCTCGGTCGTCAGCTCGACGGTGTTTATGCATATCGTCGGGATGCTGTGAG
>CALXKG010000106.1 GCA_944388825.1 uncultured Clostridia bacterium
GCGGCTCGTCCGTCTCTCCTACCGTATATTTAGCCAAGTGGCGGAAGGCCGAATCGACCAGGCTGTGGATGGGGATGCCTTTTTCGCAATTGCGTTCCCCGTATTTCAGTGCGCCCTCTTCGCAGTGCTTGGATACCTCCAGGATCGCCTCCCAGGGCAGCAGATCCATCCGGCCCTTTCCCGCATGCATATCCCGCACCGCGCCGGACGGGAAGACCGTCCGCTCGCCGCTGTCCTGGATCGCGGCCGTTTTCTTCCGGGACTTTGCTTTCCCGGCATCCGGTTCCGCGAGAGACTTCACAGCCTCCTTAAACGCCAACACTGGAATCAGCGCCGGATAAGATGCCGCCTGTCCCAGCACCAGTTCCGGCACCTGCTGCATACCGGGGCCCTCCGACACTTTGCCTGCGTCGGGCGCAGTTTTCGCCTTCGTCTCGCTTTTTGTCTGTATTTTCATACTGCCTACCTCCTTGGTTCTTAAATGTCCCCGAACTGATCGGAAATGTCCTGCTGCTTTTTCTCAGCGATATAGGCCCCCGCTTTCAACCGCGAGTCGATTGTCAGCCCGCAGAGGGCAGCAAACCGCCGCATCTCGTCGGCGTACTTTTTCATGACATCGACCGCGTCCTTATCAAACAGCGCCCCGTCGCCGGTCAGGGCCGTCACCGCCCGGCGGTAGAGGGAAAAGGCGTTGCAGTACCCGGCGATATTGTTAAGGTCAAGGTTGCCGACAATCCCGATCTGGGAGAGTTCCGTGACCACCCGCTTCCACTCCTTCTTGGCCACCGGGTCGATCAGCCACTTCGGCGGCCGGCCGAGCTGGTCGGCATCCGTCCGGACCGCTGCTTCGGCCTGCTCCAACTCGACCTGCCGTGCCACCGTCAGGTCCCCTTTTTGTGCCGCCAGCGGCTTTCTCGCCCTGCCCATCCTGTTCACCTCCCAATCGTCCGGAAATTTTATTTACAATTTTGCGCAAAGGGACCTGTGCCTGCGGTGTTCGCGCCGGGGGCAGAAAGTTTCTCTTACTCCCCCTCTCCCCCGTTCAGCCCGAAGCGGAGGGCCTCCCTGAGCCGCTTGATGACTGCTTCCCGCCGCTCTCCGCCGGCCGCCAGCTCGATGTGCACCAGCTGATGGTTCTGGTTCGTGAGGCAGATGAGGTTTAAGGGATCCAGCCGCAATGACCAGTCGTCGCGGAGCGGGACGATGTGGTGGACCGTCTCGCCCGGGACCAGACGCCCTGCGGTCAGATATTCGTACCAGTCGAGACCGTGCAGCCGGCTCATGCAAAGGGCACGGGCCTTATGCCAGTCGCGGGACTGGTAAAAGCGGGTATAGATGTCATCCGGTTTGGCGGGGTAAACCCGTTTGCACCGGCCGCAGGTTTCCCCTGCCGGAAGCCTCGCCCCGCAGCGGGAGCATCGTTTATATATAGGCATCTTATCACTTCCAATTGGTATCCGGCCGGGAATCGAACCCGATGCGTCTGTTTTCAGCTTCAGACCGCCGGACCACCGGCTGCCGGACATGATAAAAGCCGTCCTTCCGGGCGGCTTTTCACTCTACCAGTATAGCACAGATGAATGTGCCATCGTGTGCCAACTTTTTTGAGAGAACACTTGACATACAGCGCTGTATGTGCTATAATAGAAACATGGAAAGGAGGTGAAACAGTTGAAACTGGAAGACAAAATAAAAGAGCTTTCCAAGCTGGCGGAACAGCTTGAAAAGCTCACGATTAGAATCATATCATTGATCGGATGGATTCTAATCCTAGTCAAAGTGATTACCGGCTAAGGTAATCGCCGGGGAGGGGCCGGAATCCCCTCCCTGTGCTTCCAGTATATCATCTGCACAAACGAATGTCAAGAAAGGAGCGCAAAATGATTAAAGCTGTTTTACAACTCATCGGCCACCTTTTGACGTTGGCCGGGCTGCTCGCCGTGCTGGTTTTGGCGATCTGGCTGCTGGGAGGCGCGCTGCATGGATGAACAGCCAAAACGCAAAACCCATACCAGCAGCGAGGTCAAAATGCGTTATATGAAAAAGACCTATGCGCAGTATGCCATCAAACTGCGGCGTGATTCCGATCAGGATGTGATAGACGCCATCGAAAAACTGAAAGCCGAGGGCGTCAATACGACCGCTGCCGTGTTGCAGCTGATCCGGAAAGGGCTTGAAAAATAAGGGGAAATTGAAGGGAAGCTGGGAAACAGTCTCAGCTTCCCTTTATATTCCAAAAAATTTTCCAAAAAGGCCTTGACATACGGTAATACGTATAATATACTTGTAAGGCAGAGAAAACCTCTTACGAAAGGAAGGATGGACATGGAAGAAAACATGACAGATTATCAGTTCAAAAAACTTATCCAGATGGTCTTGATGATACTGGAAAAATCCTCGTCTCTTGATGAAGCAATCGCCGAAGTCAAAAAACTGATGGAATAAAAAAAGCCGGCGGCCCCGTGCTAAGGTAAACCGCCGGTAATGAAACCAAGGTGTGGAAGATAGCCTTACATCTTCCCACCTTCTTTATTATACCACAAAAAGGAGGGGCCAGCAATGCCCGAAAAAAAGGAAACGCCGCAGTCCCGCTGGGACAAAGAGAACACCCGCAGCTTCCGTCTGAAGGTCATGCGCACAACAGAAGCCGATATCCTCGCCCGGCTGGAAGCGCAGCCGAATGTGTCCGGCTATATCAAACGCCTGATCCGGGAGGATATTGAGCGGGAAAAAGAGCAAAAGTGAAGGGAAGCTGGGGCATCGGCCTCAGCTTCCCTTTTACGTTTTCAGCGGCTTCAGGTCCATCAAAAGCTGTTCCCCGTCCTGTTCTGGCTGAACCGGAGGTGTAACCCGCTCCATCATTTCCATCTGCGCCCATACCCTGCGCCAGTGCCACACATCCCGGAAGTACATCGGGGTATACCAGACGTTTCCCTCATCCCGCGGGATCAGCCCGCGCCGGTCTACCGCCGTCATCGGATGGGCCAGCGAATCGCCGATCACGACATACCCGGCGCACCCTAACAGGCTTAACTGGATATAACACATCATCCCGACGGTGAAGTCGATATCCTGCGCGGCAAAAAGGATACTGGTCTGGTAATTGATTTCCCGCCGGGCGCACATATTGGCAAAGGCCACCAGCAATGCGCCGGCGCCGCAGGCGGGGTCTGAAA
>CALXKG010000107.1 GCA_944388825.1 uncultured Clostridia bacterium
TACTCCCGCAGCACCACTTCCCCGTCCCGGTAGAAGGAGATGACCCCGGCGTGGTTGACCTCGGCCCGCATCCGGCCGTTTTCGATCGTGGCCAGCTCCCGCGTGTCCCAGCTGCCGTCGCCCACCCAGTGGTCGACCTCTTTGACCTCTACCTGCGCCCCATCCCGGCAGGCAGGCTCGGTGAGCGCCCAGTCGTTGCCGGTGAACGCCCCCTGCATCGTCGCGCGGACGCGGAAGGCGTCCGGCCCCCAGGGTTCGATGCGGACCATCTCGCCCATGTGGGTAAAGACCAGCGCGCTGTTTTCGTTTACAAATTTCATATGGATAGCTCCTTTCCGCCGGTTGTTTTTCCGAACTTTCTATGATACAATTATACGGCATTCCCCCCGGTTTTTCTCCGTCAATCCTCTGAAAAACCGGTACGATCCTACTTTTCTGGAGGCAGACCGATGCAGTCTTCGATTCAGTCTTCGATTCAGTCCCAGTTCGATTTCGCCCATACCCGGGAGGCCCGCGTCCACGGCACCCCGCAGGTTCCCTTCGGGCTGTACGAAAACCGGCTGCCGGAGATGGTGTTAAACGTCCCCGCCCACTGGCACGAGGAGTTTGAACTCAACCTCGTCCGCAGCGGGGACGGCGTCCTGCTGCTGGACGGCGAACGGTACGCGGCCCGGCCCGGCGCGGTCCTGCTGATCCCGCCCAACGTCCTCCACGCCGCCTACCCGGAAAAAGGCGGCTGCCTGCGCTACGACGCCCTGGTCTTCCGCCCTTCCCTACTGGGCGGCGGGGTCGACCGCAGCGTCACCGGCTGTATCGGCCCCCTCGCCAGGGGCCAGTTCGGCGTCCGCCCGCCGGTCACGCCGGACGCCCCCGGCTACCCCGCCTTTGCCGCCTGCGCGGATCGGGTCTTTTCCGCCGCCCGGAAGGATACCGCCCGGGACGACCTGCTGCTCAAAAGCGGCCTGTTGGAGCTTGTCTACCTGCTGACCGAAGGCGTCCCGGCGTCCCCCCGCCCGGAACCGCCCGACAACGCCTCCGTCCGGCCCGCCCTCTCCTATATGGCGGAGCATTATATGGAACCGGTGACGGTGGAGGCGCTCGCCGCCTGCTGCAACCTGAGCAAAAGCTATTTCATGGCCTGCTTCAAACGGGCGGCGGGGATGAGCGCCATCGAGCACCTGACCCAGCTGCGCATCCGGGCGGCCTGCGAGGCCCTCTCCCGCACCGGGAAAAGCGTCTCGGAGATCGCCGCCGACTGCGGGTACCAAAACCTCTCCGGCTTCAACCGGCAGTTCAGGCGGCTGACCGGATGCAGCCCGAAACAGTACCGGCAGGCGGCGCAGAAGGAAGGCGCGGCCGCCGGTTCTGCCCTTTCCCCCTCCCGCATACCCTAAACGGAAGGGAGGCTGACCTTATGTGGATGCTGTTGCTGCTCGCCCTCGGATTCCCGCTCCCCGCCCTGCACGCCGGGCGGGGCGGGATGGCTTTCCCGGCGACCCTCTCCAAAGAGGAGGAGGAAGCCTGTTTCGCCGGGATGGCTTCCCCCGACCCGGACGTCCGGCGGGATGCGAGGCAGAAGCTGATCGAGCATAACCTGCGGCTGGTCTCCCACATCGCCGGCAAATACGCCCGGACGGGGATGGGCGACGACCTCTTCTCGATCGGCTGCATCGGCCTCATCAAGGCGGCCGACACCTTTTCCCCCGAAAAGAAGATCCGCTTTTCCAGCTATGCCGCCAAGTGCGTCCAGAACGAGATCCTGATGGTCCTGCGGGCGGGGAAGAAGTCCGCCCGGGACATCTCCCTCTCCGACCCCATCGAGTCCGACCGGGACGGCAGCCCCCTGACCGTCGAAGACCTGCTGGCCGACGAACAGGACCTCCCCGCCCTCATCGACCGCAAACTGGACGCCGAAAAGCTCGCCCGGCTGGTCGCGCGGCTCCCGCCCCGGGAGCGGCAGGTGGTGCGGCTGCGGTACGGGCTGACCGGCGGCCCGCCGCTGACCCAGCAGCAGATCGCGGGGCAGCTCGGCATCTCCCGCAGCTACGTCTCCCGGATCGAGAAAAAAGCCCTCGCCGCCCTGCGGGAGGGGTTTGGGGAAGGGTGACGGAAGAAGATAAATTCACAAAAAATAATTGCGCATCCCCCCTAAAAATGCTACAATAGAGATAACAAATCAGCCGGGGGACGGTATCCGCCCGGCGGAAGGATGTGCAGAAAATGGCAAAATACCTGGTCATCGACAACGGCGGCACCTTCGTCAAGCCCGCCATCATGGACGGGGACGGGAATATCCTCGAGATGCTGGAAAAGGTCCCGACCGACTCCATCAATGTAAACACCGTCTTCGACAAGAACCGGGAGGGCGGCAGCGTCACCGGCAGCTTAAACTCGGTCGAAAAATACCTGGAGCTCTTAGACGGCATCTACGCCCCCTATAAGGGGCAGGTGGACGGCATCGCGATGAGCTTCCCCGGCGTCAACGACGCCAACACCGGCTACTGCTACTCGGGCGGGGCGTTCATGTTCGCGGCGGGCCAGCCGCTGGGGCCGATCATGCAGGAACACTTCGGCATCCCCTGCACGCTGGAAAACGACGGCAAATGCGCGGCGCTGGCGGAATACTGGAAAGGGGCTTTGCAGGACGTCCAGAACGGCGCGGTCATTGTGCTGGGCACCGGCATCGGCGGCGGCGTCATCGTAAACGGCGAGCTGGTCCGGGGGCGGCGGCACTCGGCGGGGGAACTGAGCTTTATGCTAAACGACCTCGACAAGCCCTTTGACGCAGCCAGCTATTTTTCCAGCTGCGGGGCGATGGGCCTCTGCGCCGGCATCGCCTACGCCTGCGGGCTGCCGATGGGAGAGGTCGACGGGTTCAAGGCGTTTGAGCTGATCAAAGCGGGCGACCCGGCGGCCACCGCCGTCTTCCAGATGATGGTGCGGCGGCTGGCGGGGCAGATCTACAACATGACCACCCTTTTGGACCTCGACGCGGTGGCGATCGGCGGCGGCATCAGCCGGGAAGAGACGCTGATCGACGCGCTGAAGGCGGCGGTGCAGGAACACATCGACAAAAACCCCACCGCCCCCTACTCGGCCTTCTACCCCCACCCGGTGGTGCGGCCCTGCGTCTTCCACAACGAGGCGAACATGGTGGGCGCCCTCTACCATCACCTGAAGCTGCTGGGGAAACTGGCGTAAATGCAGCTGGAACTGAAAAAGCAGAAGAAAAAGGCGGCGCTGATGCAGGCCGCCTACGAGCTGTTCTTAAAAAAAGGCGTCCCCCTCACCTCGGTCGGGGACATCACCGCGCGGGCCTCGGTCGCGAAGGGCACCTTTTACCTCTACTTCCGGGATAAGGAGGATATTCTGGGGGCGGTATCGGCGGCGGCGCTGCGGCAGCTGTTGGAAGAGGGGTATATGCGGATGTCGGCCGCCCGTACCGGCAGCTTTACCGAAAACCTCCTGACCCTGTCCGACGCGGTGGCGGGGATGCTCCTCCAGAACCGCCCGCTCTTTGAGCTGGTCCGGCGGGGCGGGCGGCTGCCGAAGCCGGAAAAGGGCTCGGCCCTCTGGGGGTCGCTGCTGCGGGACCTGCGGCAGAGCCCGGGCGGGGAGCTGGCCGGGAAAAGCGAGGAGGAAGTCTTCCGGGTGCTCTACTGCCTGATGGCGATGGAGATGGCGGTCTTCTCGGCGGCGGCGCTGCGCGGGGAACCGGAGCCGCCCGAAAAGCTCCGGCCGGTTTTACAGGAGATCATCCGCGCGGCGCTGGGCGGGTGAAGCGTTCCCCAAAGGGACAATAAAAAAGGCTTTCCGGGAAGGTTTGACGGGGAAACCCGCCTGCCTTCCCGGAGAGCTTTTTCATTTTACCCGGCCGCAACGCATCGGCAAAATAAACGCTGATGGTTCGGCAAATCAGGTATCCTGCACCTGGCGAATATAAATGTTTTCCTTGTCCATCAGGTAACATACAGGTTTATTGTATAGACGGTTAATTTCCCGAATGTTTTCTGCAAACGGTGCGGTCACATCCATACGAGTTTTCCGCAAACCGCT
>CALXKG010000108.1 GCA_944388825.1 uncultured Clostridia bacterium
GGCATATTTTCCGATCGCCGGTCGTTCCCCGGAACGCCCCCGGCTTTTCTATTATTATACCATACCGCAGGGCAAATGAAAAGGACAGATTTTGTTTTTATCACTCCTTTTCGCATCTTTCCCGATGGGAAGAAAAAACTGTCGGTATTCGCCAAATGGGCGCTTCACGGCGGAAAAGGGAAAAAGGCCGGAAAACGCCGGGAAATCTGGACAAACCGAACAAAAGCTGGTATAATGGAGAAAATAAAACGTTCTACTCAGAACCGAAAGGGGCCTTTCCTATGGCAATGTTACAGTGCAACTTTTTCTCTCCGGCGCTGATGCGCACCGTCACGGTAAACGTGCTGATGCCGGCCGACAAGATGGTCTTCCCCGGCGTAAAAGCGCCTGAAAAGAAGCCGTTTAAGACCCTCTACCTGCTCCACGGCATCTTCGGCGACCACACCGACTGGATAAGCGGCACCCGCCTCCAGTCCTGGGCCCAGGACAAGGGGCTGTGCGTCGTCATGCCAGCCGGGGAAAACCACTTCTACGTCGACAACCCCGCGGCCGAAAGCTACTACGGCAAGTTCATCGGCGAAGACCTGGTGAAATTCACCCGCGACGCCTTCCGGCTGTCGGACAAGCGGGAGGACACCTTCATCGGCGGGCTGTCGATGGGCGGGTACGGCGCGATCGTCAACAGCCTGAAGTATTCCGAGACCTTCGGGCGGGCGGTCATGCTGTCGGCCGGGCTGATCCTCGAGCGGGTGCTCGCCTCCACCCCCGACGACCCGATGCCCACCCACCGGCGGGGGTTCTACCAGGGGGTGTTCGGCGACCTGGACGCGCTCAAGGGCAGCGACAAGGACTATAAGGCGCTGGTCAAAAAATTGAAGGCGGAGGGCAAGCCGCTGCCGGAGATCTACCAGTGCTGCGGCACCGAGGACTTCCTCTACCAGCAGAATGTCGACTTCCGCGACTTCCTGCGGGAAGAGGGCGTATCCGTCACCTGGGAAGAAGGCCCCGGCGCCCACAACTGGATCTTCTGGGACAGCTATATCAAAAAAGCCCTCGACTGGCTGCCGCTGGGCGAAGCGGTGCAGGGGGTCAGCAGCGGGAACGTGCGGGCGGAAAAGTAAACCCGTCCCCCCCAAAAACGCCGCAAATCCCCGCCCCGGTATCCCGAAATGGGACCGGGGCGGGGATTTTCCGCTTTACAGAAACTTATTCCGCTGTCAGGGTGACGGACTTCGTCTCTTCCCCGTCCGAAAGGGTGACGGTGATCGTGCCCTTGCCGGCCGGGCGGACGATCGCCAGCAGCTGCCCTTCAAACGTCTTATGGGTGTCGGACAGGTAGCTCTCCTCCGTCCTGGGGTCGGCCGAGCCCATCCCGGCGAGGTACCCCGGGCCTTCGACCTTCGCCGTGACCGTCCGGGCTGCCGTCATATCCAGCACGCCGTTCTCGCCGTAGTAGCCGGCCGCGATGTAGGCCAGGTCGCGGCTGCCCGCATGGAGGGCCGTCCGGTCGGCCTTGACCTCCAGATGGGACTTGCCGGCGGCGGACGCAAGGGTATAGCAGCCGGTCTCCGCCTCCCCCGCAAAGGTCCTGACCGTCAGTTCGCCGGGGGCGTAGGCCACCTCCGCCTCGCCGCGGCAGCGGGCGAGCGTCCCCTCCCCCGCCTTTTCGCCGTTTCGGTAGAGTACAAACCGGTCGCCTTTCCCGAAGACGTAGACCTTCGCCTGTTTGCCTTCGTCCCCCGGCCAGGTCCAGCTGTTGATACCGTCCACAAAGCTCCAGGGGGTGCGCTGCTCGGTCTTGCCGAAGTCGCGGGGCGGCTGTACCGCCAGGTAAGGCTCCGTCCGCAGGCCGAAGACGATCTCCCGGTAGTAGCTGACCGGACGCCGGACGCCGGTCAGGCCGATGTCCCCGCAGTAGCCGGCGATCCAGGGGTAGCCGCCCGCCAGCTGGGCGGAGTCGCCATCCTCTTTATAGCCGATGCGGCCGATGCCCGCTTCGCCCAGGTAGTCGTAGCCGGTCCAGGTGAAATCGCCCAGCGCGTGGGGATACTTTACAATCTCCTCCCAGTTCTCGCCGATCTGCTCGGGGAAGGTCTCGCTGCCCATCAGCACCCGGTGGGGGAACAGCTCCCCGTCCATCCGGTAGCGGACGGTCGCGTAGTTGTAGCCGCAGACATCCAGGAGGTCGAAGTTCTCCTTTGTATATTCGGTGACCAGCGGCAGGCCCATCGGGCCGCTCATCCCGCCCTCCAGGTTCTGGAGGGTCTCATTGATCTCGCTGCCCAGCTTCCCGGCCAGCGCGTCCTTCATCACCGGCATCACCGACAGCATACAGTTGAGCGAGTTGACGATATACCGTCCCCCGTCCAGCTCCCGCAGCTTTTCGGCCAGCTGCCGGGCGGTGCGGGCGCCGTAGGGGTCGCCGGTCTCGGGGATCTCGTTGCCGATCGAGTAGAAGACGACCGAGGGGTGGTTAAAGTCCTTCTCGACCATCCGGGCGCAGACTTCCGCCCAATGGTAGGGGAAGGCGGTGGAAAAGTCCCCGTCGGTCTTGCCGATGTTCCAGATGTCGCAGACCTCGTCCATCACGATGATCCCCAGCCGGTCGCAGGCGTCGAGGAAGGCGGGGCTGATGGGGTTGTGGGCGCTGCGGACGGCGTTAAACCCGGCGGCTTTTAACTGCTCCGCCCGGCGCTCTTCCGCCCGGTAGACCGCAGCCGAGCCGAGCAGGCCGTTGTCGTGGTGGATGCAGGCCCCACGGAGCTTATAGGGCCTGCCGTTGATCCGCAGGCCGTGCCGGGGGTCCAGCTGGAGGGTGCGGACGCCAAAAGACGTCCCGTCGGCGTCCAGGGGGCTGCTCCCCGCTTCCGGGTCCAGCCCCGCGCGGGGGACGGCAAAAATCTCCGTCTCCGCACGGTAAAGGTTCGGGGTGTCGGGGGACCAGCGGGCGGGGGCGTCCAGGTAAAACCGCTGCCGCAGCGTGCCGGTTTCCCCGCCAAAGGCGGTAAAGGCGGAGGTGATGCGCCCGGCCTCGCGCCCGTCCGGGTCGAGCAGGCGGGTCCTGACCGCAAGCGGCTGCGGCAGATGGCCGTCCCCTGCGATCTCCATCTTCACTTCGACCGACGCCCCTTCCGCGTCCGCTTCGAGGGTGCGCACCCGGTAGCTGCCGGGTACGACATGGGTCAGGCCGGACGTGAGCAGGTGCACCTCCCGGTAGATGCCGGCGCCCGAGTACCAGCGGGAGTCCTTGCCCGTCCGGGCGACGACTTTGACCCGGTTTTCCTCCCCGAAGCGGAGGAACTGGTCGGCCCGCACCCGGAAGCCGGTGTAGGGATGGGGGTTGCCGCCGGCGTAATGGCCGTTGATGGTCACGGTAGAGTTGCCGTAGACCCCTTCAAACTCGAGGTAGACGGCCTGGTCCGCCCAGCCGGCCGGGACGTCGAACTTCTTCTCCAGCGCGATCACCATCTCGGGGAAATAGCCCTTGGCGCTGCCGGAAGGGGCGTCCGGCGTGCGCGGCAGCTCCAGCATACAGTCGTAAGGGAGGGTAACGGTCCTCTCCGGGTCCTTTTCCCGCATGACCGCCCAGCAGTCGGTCCCGGCGCCGACCATCCAGCCGGCGTTAAAATCCTGGCGTTTCATTCAGCATCGCTCCTTTGGCTTTGTGCCCGTACACATTCAAATCCTTCCAATGTCCGGGACAAAAACTGCCCCGGACGAATGGAAACTTATCCAAAATTATGATAGCAGATGGAGGATAAAATGTCAATCCCTGAAAAAGGGTTTACCCATTCCGGCTGAAGTAGAGGTAGCTCCCCGCCTTGGCAAGCGAAGCGGCGGCAAGTCCCGCAAAAACCGTATAAAAGGCGGCGTTGTTGTAAAAGCCGGCGGTCATCGTCAGGAAAAGCAGGGCCAGGAGGGTTAAGTCCATCGGCAGGCCGCCGCTGCGGATATGGAGGAAACGGGCCCGCTCATCCCGCTCCCGCAGCTGCTGCGCCTTTAAAAGGGGGCGGCTTTTCAGGAGCTTATAATTGTGCGCCGCCCGCCAGATCATCACCCCGAGGGCGGTAAAACCGATATAGTCCGCCGTCTGAATGGCGAACCGGTCCATCACCCGGCTGTCGCCGCCTGTCTCTCCGACAAGGACAATATAGACGAGCATCAGGACGATCCCAGCGATCAGCAAAGCAAAACTGAGGCGGATGATTTCCGTGTAACTGCGGGGGTTAAAGGTTTTCAGACTGCTGATCCTCCCTGTCCTTATTTTCCCGG
>CALXKG010000109.1 GCA_944388825.1 uncultured Clostridia bacterium
AGGGAACTGCATATGACAGGGAAAGAAGCGATTGTTTACGGAAATATGGGTTAAAAATCATTCGTTTTCCAATCAAGAGGTGGAACGAAATTTTTCTGGTGTTTGTGAAGCAATTCATCATGAGATACAGCAAAGAATTCAGAATTCTTAAGCGTTTTTGGATAATAAAAAGTGTCAGCAATGATACTGGACAACTTTTTGGAGGGCGCAAACCCCGGCCTCCCTCTCCGAGGGAGGTGGCGCGGATGCGCCGGAAGGAGTGGCGTTTCCCAGCGAAGCTGGAAACGCGCGTATCCGGAAGCGTGTAAATATTGGTCAGCAAAGGAGAACAACATGAAACTGGTTATCCAGCGGGTGCTGAAAGCGAAGGTGACGTCCGACGGGGTGGTCACCGGCGAGATCGAAAAGGGGCTGCTCGTCCTCTGCGGGGTCATCGAAGGGGATACCGAGGCGGATATGCAGTGGTTGGCCGACAAGACGGCCAGGCTGCGGATCTTTGAGGACGGGGACGGCAAGATGAACCGGTCGGTGGAGGAAACCGGCGGGAGCGTGCTGGTGGTGAGCAACTTCACCCTCGGCGGCGACTGCCGCAAGGGCAACCGCCCCTCCTTTATCCGGGCGGCGAAGGAGCCGCTATCGGTCGACCTGTACGAGGGGTATATCCGGGCGCTGCGCGAAAAGGGGCTGCCGGTCGCTTCCGGCGTCTTCGGGGCGTATATGGAGATCGAGATGACCGCCTGGGGGCCGGTGACGATTTTGATGGATTCGGACGACCGGGCGCGGCCCCGGCATGGGAACGGAGGTTAAGCATATGAAGGTATCCATTCTGACGGTCGGGATGATCGGGACCAACTGCTACCTGCTCTATGGGGAGAAGGGGGGCTGCGCGGTGATCGACCCCGGCGCCGAACCGGAGAAGATCGCGGCAAAGATAAGGGAACTGGGGCTGAAGCCGGAGATGATCCTGCTGACCCACGCCCATTACGACCACACCGGCGGCATCCCGGGGCTGCTGGACATTTACCCCGGCCTGCCGGTCTGTCTGCACGAGGCGGATAAAGAGATGGCGCTGGACGCCGGGAAGAACTTTTCGACCGCCTTTGACCCGCGCGGGTTCGCGCTGGCGGAGGATGGCCTCCGGTACTTAAAAGGCGGGGAGAGGCTCCCGCTGGACGGGGAGGAGATCCGCGTCCTCCCGACGCCGGGCCACACCAGGGGCGGGGTCTGCTACATCGCCGGCAAATACCTCTTTACCGGCGACACCCTCTTTGCCGGAAGCGCCGGGCGCACCGACCTCTACGGCGGGGATATGGGGGCGCTGCGGGTTTCGTTCGGGCGGCTGCTGGGGCTGCACGGCGACTATGCCGTCTACCCGGGGCACGGGCCGGTCTCGACCCTTTCCCGCGAGCGGCGGGAAAACCCCTATCTCAACCACTACCACGGGCCGGAGACTTCGGAGGACGAGAACTTCTGATGACGACGCTGGTTTTTGCGGGCAACCGCTATAAATACGAGATGGAGAATGTGGCGAAGCTGTTTTTCCCGCTGGCCCACTTCCATTTTGACTACGAGGGGCGCTGCCCCGCGGCGGATTATATCCTGTTTGCAAAGGAAGACCGGCCGGAAGGGGTTTGCCTGTCGGTCCGGGCGGACCTCCCGGGCTACCGGGCGGAGTCGGAAAATACCCTCCCCGCCGGGACGCCGGACAACCTCTGCGAGGAAGAGCTGGCGCGGCAGCTGTACCGGCTGCTGGAGGCCCACACCGGCATCCACCCCCAGTGGGGGATCCTGACCGGCGTGCGGCCGGTCAAGCTGGTGCAGAAGCGGCTTCTGGAGGGGAAGACGGACGAGGAAGTCCGGGCGGAACTGAAATCCCGCGACCTGGTGAGCGACCACAAGCTGGACCTGGCGCTGAAGGTCGCCCATGTGCAGGCCCCGATCCTTTCGGGCATCCGCCCCAGGGACTACAGCCTCTACCTGTCGATCCCCTACTGCCCCAGCCGGTGCAGCTATTGCAGCTTCGTCTCCCAGTCGGTGACCGGGAAGAAGGCGGTCGAGCTGCTGCCGAAGTACCTGATGGCGCTGATCAAAGAGCTGCGGGAGACGGCCAGGCTGGCCGAACGGCAGGGGATGCGCCTTCGGAGCGTCTACCTCGGCGGCGGGACGCCGACCGTCCTCTCCGCCTCCCAGCTGCGGCAGCTGACCGGGGCGGTCAGGCAGTATTTCCCGGGCATCGGGGCGGTCGAGTATACGATCGAGGCCGGGCGGCCGGATACGATCACGCCGGAGAAGCTGGAAGTCATAAAAGAGAGCGGCGCGACCCGCATCAGCATCAACCCCCAGACCTTTTCGGACGAGGTGCTCATGCGCATCGGGCGGAAGCATACCGCCCGGGACACGGCCGACTGCTTCCATATGGCCCGGGAGATGGGGTTTGACGACATCAACATGGACCTGATCGCCGGGCTGCCGGGGGACAGCTACGAGGGGTTCTGCAGGAGCCTGCTTACCGCGCGGGACCTGTCCCCCGAAAACATCACCGTCCATTCCCTCACCGTCAAGCGCTCCTCCGCCCTTTACGCGGGGCTGGGGGAGATGGAGGACTACCGGCCGGTGCAGAAGATGATGGACTTCGCCGCCGGGACGCTGATGGCGGCCGGGTACGACCCCTACTACCTCTACCGGCAGAAGAACACGGTCGGGAATCTGGAAAACGTCGGCTACGCCCGCCCCGGCCACTGGGGGGAGTACAACATCTATATCACGGAGGAAGCGCAGTCGATCCTGGCCTGCGGGGCGGGGGCGGTCAGCAAGGCCGTTCTCCCCGGGAAGATCGAGCGGGTGTATAATTTCAAGTACCCCTACGAATATATCGGGCAGTTCCAGGATATCCTGGAGAGGAAAGGCGAGCTGGAAGAGAAGCTTTCCCTGCTGCCGGCGGCCGAAAGGAGACGTTATGAAACCGAGCAAGATCTATAAGCCCCATATCGATACCTACGCGGTCAATAACCTCGCCCGGCAGGACCCGCAGAAGCTGATCGACTTTTCCGAGGCCCGCTACCGCTCCCAGATTTCCGAGGTGGCGGAGGAATTCGCGGCGGCTTTCCCCCATTCCCGCATCATCCTGCTCTCCGGCCCCACCAGCGCCGGCAAGACGACCACCTCCCACAACCTGGATAACGAGCTGGAAAAGCGGGGGATCGCGACCTTTGCCCTTTCGCTGGACGACTTTTTCTTCGACCGCGACC
>CALXKG010000110.1 GCA_944388825.1 uncultured Clostridia bacterium
CCGGCAGCCGGCGGCTCATTTTAAACCCGCAGATGGTCTCGCTCAAAGCCACCCGGGATACCCAGGGGGTGCAGGCGATGAGCCTTAGGAAAAACGCGAAGGTCGAGTCGGCGGTCCCGCTCAACGAGGGAATGTTTGAAGACCCGAAGCGCTACCGCCCGAAGTCGCTCCCGTCGGCCGGGGCAATCCTCAAGCAGGAGGACGTCGCGAAACAGCTGACCCTGGGGGACGCGTCCCAGCCATGAAGCCTTACCGGTGCGTAAACGGCCGGGTACAGGTCGACATCCACGAGATGTTCCCGGCGGACGCGAAAAAGAAGCTGGAAAAGCTCCTGGCTGCCGTCGGGGACGAGGTGGAGGTGGTCGAGGTGATCCACGGCTACCGCAGCGGCCAGGCGCTGCTGCAGGTCGCCCGGTACCAGGTGCATTCGAAGAAGATTAAGCGCCGGGGATTGGACCTAAACCCCGGCGTGACGGTGTATTATCTGAAATGAACCGCGGCGGGAAGGAGGAGAGGGGATGCCTGCACGGAAGTTTTTCTATTTCTTTTACGGGGATCTCATCCCATCCGGCCTCCCGCCGGGCGATGATCCCCGCCGGTTTTTAAGCCACAGGGCGGACGGGATCCTGTCCGCCGTACTGGAAGCGGGGCCGTCCGGGCTGGGATACCGGGAAGCTTGCGTGCGGTATTCCGCCGGCCTGGTGGACGGCTTAATCCGGGCGGGGCTATTCCGGGTGGAGGCGGGCGGGCTGCGGCTGGACGCGCCGGTGTTCCTGCGGGAGGATGCCGGTGCCCTTACCCATTTTTTGGCAGGGGAGATACCGCCCCTCGCCGGGCGGCTGGAAGCGGCCCTCCCGGCGCTCCATGCCGCTATCTGCCCGCTGGACAACGGCTTTGATGAAAAGGTGAACCTTTACCATCTGCTCTGCGGCGCGGTGCTGGACGGGACTTTTTTTGACTATCTAAGCGCCCGGGGGGTTCTGGCGGAATCCCGGGTGCATCCTTCCGGGCTGGACTACATCCTGACGGTATACGAGGACGCGCCGGAGCTGAACCATTTTTCCAACCGCCTCCTCTGTTCCTGCAACCGGCTGTCGGATGGCCGCCGGTCGCTGCAGTCCTTTGGGGACGCCGATGGGGAGCGGCTGGATTTTTACCGCTTTTTTAACTGGAAGCAGGCAGGACGGGTGCCGGAGGCATACCGGAAGGTCGGGCAGGACTGGGATGCGGCATTGGGCCCGGCGGCCGGGGAAAGCCCGGTGTCCCAGATACTGGATGCGGCGGAACAGCTTGCGGCAGGCGGCCATTGCGCGCCGCCGTTTTTACGGCTGCTGGAGGATTTTGGGTATTGCGCAGGCGGCGCATACTGCGTCCCGGTTTACCGGCGGGAAACGGAGGCGGTGCTGCAGCAGCTTTTTACGGCCGTGTCCGAATGCATCGGGGAAGCGGCCGGGGAACTGCTGGCGCGTCCGGGGCTTTACGCCGCTCTGCGCGTTTCCCCCCACGGCGTTTCCCGGGAGGAGACCGCCAACGAACTGTACCATATCGTATTCGGCCTATTAAACGAGGAGCTGGCAGCGCGGGGTATCGCCGCCTCCCCACCGTACCGGCAGGGGGAGGGACGGTACCTAAAGGCGCTTTTCCTGGGATGCAACGGCTGATTTTTTGCAGTTCCGCCCAAAATTTACAAAAAATGATGTGCACTTTCCCTCCATCTGTGCTATAATTTGCCATAGGGGGCATCCCCAAAACCTGCCAGAGGAGGCAAACAACATGACCTGCAAACAATACCTGACCTTTGCGGCAAACGGCGTCGGTTACCCGGATGAAAAGACCCTGCCGGTTACGCCCGAGGCGGACGAGCCCCGGCACCTGGAGTCAGGCGTGATCAACCTTTACCCCGAGCTGACCTACCAGACGATCGAAGGATTCGGCGGCGCGATGACCGATACTTCCGGCTACCTCTTTTCGACCCTGCCGGAGGCGGAGCGGAAACGGGCGATGGAACTGCTCTTTACCGAGAAGGGCAACAACTTAAACCTCATCCGCGTCCCGCTGGACAGCTGCGACTATTCGCTGGAGGAATACCAGGCGGTCGCCGACCCCATCGCCGACCCGGAATTTAAGACGTTTGATATGTCCCGCAACTTCAAATATATCCTCCCGGCCTTGAAAGAGGCGGTTTCTCTCTGCGGCCGGCCGGTCTCGGTGCTCCTAAGCCCCTGGTCGCCGCCCGCCCAGTGGAAGACCCCGCCCGAGAAGCCGAAAAACGACACGAAGGTCTACGGCGGCTATATGACGGAGATCGACTATACCAAGCCCCAGCGCAACCACGGCGGCAGCCTGAAGCCAGAGTATTACGGCCCCTGGGCGAAATACCTGGTCAAGCTGGTCAACGCCTATCTGGATGAGGGCATCCCGGTCACGATGCTGTCGGTGCAGAATGAATCGATCGCCGCGACCAACTGGGACAGCTGCGTCTGGACGGCGGAAGGGCAAAAGACCTTTATCCGGGACTACCTCTACCCCGAGATGGAAAAGGCAGGGCTGGCGGACAAGGTCGGCCTCTACATCTGGGACCACAACAAGGAGCGGGTGTTTGAATGGACCCGCGACCTGCTGGATGAGACGACAAAGGGCTGCATCGCCGGCGTCGCTTTCCACTGGTATTCCGGCGACCATTTTGAGGCGGTCAAGCTGACCACCGAACAGTATCCGGGCCTCAAAATGCTCTTTTCCGAGTGCTGCCCCCTCCACCAGCCCGGCCGGGCTGGTTTCCCGGGGATGCCCTGCGACAAGACGCCCGAGACGGTGGAACAGGAGGACGCGGTCGCCTACGCCCATGACATGATCGGCAACCTGAATGCCGGGATGGAAAAATGGATCGAC
>CALXKG010000111.1 GCA_944388825.1 uncultured Clostridia bacterium
GGAAGGAAGAAAAATCCACCAGCCTTTCGGTCCGCCCACTGGAAAGTTCATAGGCAAACAGGCCATACTGCCGCCGCATATCCAGATAAAACAGGACGCCGTTTTCCAGATGGTAATACTTCCCGCCGAAACTGCCCGGAAGGATCAACGTGCGGACAGACCGGCCGTCCCAGCAGTTCAAGCTGTGCGCCGCAGAAAAGAAATACATCCCGTCCGCTTCCAAAGCGCCGCCTGCATCCCCCGGGCTGACCGCCCGCACGCCGGACGGGCGCGGGACAAAGGAAATATCCCGCCAGGGGGACTGGGCAAGGAAAACTGCCAGGGCATACAAAAGCAGGAAACAGGCGGTCAGGAATGGGAGCGGACGGCGGGAAATACGCCTGCCCATGGCACACCTCCTTTTCGCGTCAATACCGGGCGCCGCCGGCAGCGGTGTACAACCGGTAAAGGCTGCCGTCCAGCCCGACCGCCATCTGCGACCAGCTTTCCGACGCTTCCACCGGGCGGGCAAGGCCGGCGATGGGATCGCCGGAAAGGACGGTGGCGTCCCCGCAGAAAAGGACGCCCCCTGCAATACAGGCGTCATCGGGGATGCCGTTGACATTACACAGCGGTATCAGGCTTTCATCTGCAAAGCTGTAGCGGAACAGCCGCCCGCCCTCTTCAAGCGACATCCGGTAGAGAACGGCGTATTCCCCGTCCACCGCGACCGGATGGTAACTGCCGGAAAGATCGGTTTGCCGCCGCACTTCCCCCGTCTTCAGATTAAAGCCAATCGGGGCGGACGGGCGAGGCCAGTAAGAAAACGCCCAGAGGGTATCCGCCCAGACGCCCAGCGGGAGGCTGTACTGCCCGGTAATGCCATTCGGTTCCGGGTCGGCAGGCAGGAGAATTTCTATTTCACCGGTTTCGCTGTCCCAGGAACGGATATCGGAAACCACATGGTCCAGCCGGGTGGCATAGTACACCTTGCTGCCGGAAACGTAACCGGCCCAGGCCGACTCATCCGGAAGGGCTGATGCCGCCAATAGCTCTCCGGCCGGACTGACCTTCCAAAGCAGGTACCGTCCGGAGCCGGCCGGCCGGCTGAGCAGCCGGTAATTCTCTCCGTCCGACCACCAGACAACCGGGGATCCCGCCTGATAGCCCGGCAGGCTGGAAAAACCGAATATCCGCACGGTGAGGCCGGTATACAGGTCGCGGGCATAAAAGCCGCCCTGTACCGGATCGGTATAATAGAGAAAGCCGTCTGTAATTTGCAGAAATGTCCCGGAAAAATATCCGGACAGGACGCGCACCGTCTCCCCTTCCCAGCGGCAGAGCCGGTTATCGCCGGTGCGGAAATAGTAAACGCCGTCCGCTTCGGCGGCAAGGCCGCTCCCCGCCGGCGTCCCGCCGGTTTCTTCCGATGGGAATACGTCCATGCGGAAATACGCGGCGGATACCGGGAACAGCGGAACCGTCAGCAGCAGGGCAAAAAGGAGCAGCACCCGCCGCCAGAAGGTGCGTTCGGTGAGCATAGGGTTCCCTCCATTCGGGACAAACTCAGGATGTACAGTACAGCCGGTAAACCGTCCCGTCGGGGAGGACGGCGTACTGGCTGACACCATCAAAATCCGGATCACCGGTCAGGTCGATGACGGAAATCCCGGTGAAGGTTTCATCCGCCCGGCCGGAGACAAAGAGGACGTCCCCCGCCTGGCAGTCGATTTCGTCCGCCAGGCCGATGGGGGTGAAAGCGCCGTCCCGGTAGAGGCCGAGGGTATCGCCGTTTTGAACGGCGTAAACAGCGCCGCCGTCCGCTGAAACCAGCCGCAGGGACGGGTCGTCCAGACGGGCGAAGACCTCCGACCCGCCGGTCTGCGGGTCGAGCGCCCAGTAGAGGCTGTCCCCCTGCGGCAGGATCAGCTTCCCGTCCGAAAAACCGATGGGCGCGCCAAACGGCTCCCCGCCGCCGGGAAGGAGGGGCGTCCATTCGCCGGTCTTATAGTGGTAGAGGTTGACGCTCCCATCGGAATAATCCGCCGGTTCAATACAGACAAGCGCATCGCCCATCACGGCGCAGACGGTAAAGAGCGCCTGCCGCCAGTTTTCCGATTCCACCCGCCGCTGGCGCCAATCGTCCGGAAGCTCGGCGCTCTCCAGCATCTCGCCCATCGCGTTGACCTGCCGGAAATGATAAACACCCCAGGGCAGTTCCCGGGTCAGGAAGCAATACCCGTCCGCGTCCGTCCACCAGAAAACCGGGTACCAGACGCTTCCCATGTCATAAACCGTCTCGGACAGTCCGGTCGCCGGTTCATAGGCGTAAACCCCCTGCTTCTTCCGGCTGCTATAGTACAGGACGCCATTTTCCGCGTACAGGTAGGAGCCTTCAAATTCACCGGGCGGCAGGAGCGTCTCGACCGTTTCCCCTTCCCAGCTGCAAAGGGCCCCGTCCGGCGCGCAGAAGTAGTAAACGCCGTCCGCCTCCGCCGCGATGCCGGCCGGTTCCGGCAGGTAGTCCAGCGGGCCGGTCAGGCGGTTTGCCGGCGTCGCCGGGATATATTTATATTCGCGGTCGAAAAGGGCCCAGCCCCGGACAAAAACCGTCCCTGCGCAGATCACCAGGGCCAATATCGCAAAAAACAGGAGCGCCGGACGCTCTTTCCCCAGGCGGCGGAACATAAAATACCCCCAAACAGCAAATGGCCAATCTATCTATTTTTATTTTATCATCCAGGGGAACCACTGTCAAGAAAAGGATAAAAAATCACGCTGCAAATCGCGCGATCGTGCGGGTTTTGGCAGTATGCGCAAAAACGCCCCCATGCTTCCGGCACGGGGGCGTTTTCTTATTCTTTACGTTTTGGTCTGATGTGGGTGGCAGGCGCTGCACCCGCCGCAGGCCCCGCAGCTGCCGCCGCACCCGGCGCAGCCGCCCCGCTTTTTCTGTTTATAGAGGCTGCGGACGATGAGCCCGACGAGGGCCGCCAGCACCAGGAAAACGGCGATGGTGCCGAGGTTGGCAAGAATCAGCTGAATCATAAAACCTTCTCCTTTGGGGCAGTCCCCCTATAAGCCCTTACCCGCGGGCTTTCAAGGTCCCGCCGGCGGCCATCTTCTTCGCGGGGTCGGGGCGGACGAGCATGTAGACGATGAAGGCGGCGATCGCGACGGCAAAGATCAGGCCGATCACGTTCACCGAGCCGGTGAACAGCAGCGCGAACTGGTAGATAACCAGCGCCACCGCATAGGCGAAAACGCACTGGTAGCCGATCGCGAAGAGGGTCCACTTCCAGTTGTTCATCTCCCGCTTGATCGCGCCCATCGCGGCGAAGCAGGGGGCGCAGAGCAGGTTGAAGACCAGGTAGGCGTACCCGGCGGCGGGGGTGAACAGGGCGGCCATCTGCCCCCAGATCTCCCAGCCGTTTTCCGAGACCGCGTCCATGCCGCCCAGCAGGACGCCGAAGGTGCCGACGACGTTCTCCTTCGCGATCAGGCCGGTGACGGTCGCGGCGGCCGACTGCCAGTTGCCGAAGCCGAGGGGGGTGAAGATCCAGGCGATCGCGCTGCCGAAAGCGGCGAGGAGGCTGGCGTTCATATCGCTGACCGCGCCGAAGGAGCCGTTTTCAAAGCCGTAACCGGACAGGAACCAGACGAGGATGGTGGACAGCAGGATGACGGTGCCGGCCTTCTTGATGAAGGACCAGCCGCGCTCCCACATGCTGCGGAGGACGCCCCCGATGGTGGGCAGGTGGTAGGCGGGCAGCTCCATGACAAACGGGGCGACCTCCCCGGCAAAGGCCCGGGTCTTTTTGAGCATGATGCCCGAGACGATGATCGCGCCGATGCCGACAAAGTAGGCGGAGGGGGCGACCCACCAGGCCCCGCCGAACAGCGCGCCCGCAATCAGCGCGATGATCGGCAGCTTAGCCGAGCAGGGGATAAAGGTGGTGGTCATGACCGTCATCCGGCGGTCCCGTTCGTTCTCGATCGTCCGGGAGGCCATGACGCCCGGGACGCCGCAGCCGGTGCCGATCAGCATCGGGATAAACGATTTGCCGGACAGGCCGAACTTGCGGAAGATCCGGTCCAGGACAAAGGCGATGCGGGCCATATAGCCGCAGGACTCCAGCGCCGCCAGCAGCAGGAAGAGCACCAGCATCTGCGGGACAAAGCCCAGCACCGCGCCGACGCCGGCGACAATGCCGTTTAAGATCAGGTCCTGGAGCCAGCCGGCGCAGTTTACCGCGTTCAGCCCGTTTTCCACCAGCACCGGGATGCCGGGCACCCAGACGCCGTAGGCAGCGGGGTCGGGTTCTTCTACCGCGGCCGCTCCGGTGTAAGCGGCAAAGTCGACCGGGACTTCTTCCTCCACATTCCCTTCATCGTCGTAGAAATAGGCGGTGGCGGTGAGGCCGGACGCCGCGGCCGGGTCGAGCCCTTCCGCTTCGGCCGCCTCTTCAAAGGCGGAAGCAAGGGTATCGTTGTAGCTGAAGGTGTCGGCCGCTTCGGAATAGGCGCTGCCGCCGATCCCAAACAGGTGGAACCCCTCGCCGAACAGGCAGTCGTTCGCCCAGTCGGTCGCCCAGGTGCCGACCGTCGTGACCGACAGGTAGTAGACGCAGAACATGACGACCGCGAAGATCGGCAGGGCCAAAATCCGGTTGGTGACCACCCGGTCGATCTTATCCGAGAGGGTCAGCTGCCCGGCGCCCTTTTTGTGGTAGCAGCCTTTCAGGATCTGGGAAATATAGGCGTACCGTTCCGCGGTGACGATGCTTTCGGCGTCGTCGTCCAGTTCCTGCTCGACCGCCTGGATATCCTTTTCGATGTGGGAGAGGGTCTCCCCTTTCAGGCCCAGCTTTTCGATCACCTTCTGATCCCGCTCGAACAGTTTGACCGCATACCAGCGCTGCTGGGATTCCGGCATCGAATGGACGGCGGCTTCCTCGATATGGGCGAGCGCGTGTTCGACCGGCCCGGAGAAGGGATGGACGGAGGGCCTGCCGCCCGACCGGGCAGCCTGAAGCGCCACCTCCGCCGCCTCCATCGTCCCCTCCCCTTTTAAGGCGGAGATCTCGACGACCGGGCAGCCCAGCTGTTCCGACAGGGCCTTTACATCCAGCCTGTCGCCGTTTTTGCGGACGACGTCCATCATGTTGATCGCGACGGCCATCGGGATGCCGAGCTCCAGAAGCTGGGTCGTGAGGTAGAGGTTGCGCTCGAGGTTGGAGCCGTCGACAATGTTTAAGATGGCGTCCGGCTTTTCGTCGATCAAGTAGCCGCGGGCGATCACTTCCTCAAGGGTGTACGGGGAGAGGGAGTAGATGCCGGGCAGGTCGGCGATGGTGACGCCGTCGTGCCGCCGCAGTTTCCCCTCCTTTTTCTCAACGGTGACGCCCGGCCAGTTGCCGACGAACTGGTTGGAGCCGGTCAGGGCGTTAAACAGGGTCGTTTTGCCGGAGTTTGGGTTGCCGGCAAGGGCAATTTTCATCTCCATCTGGATGCTTCCTTTCAGTTAGTTTAGACTAACACTGATGTTGAAAAATAAGCGGAAATGCGTCCGCTTTTGCGCCGGTTATTCTACTTCGACCATCTCGGCGTCGGCTTTCCTGAGTGAAAGCTCATACCCGCGGATATTCAGCTCGACCGGGTCGCCCAGCGGCGCGACCTTGCGGATATGGACCGAGACACCCTTTGTCAGCCCCATGTCCATGATCCGGCGCTTGACCGCCCCCTCGCCGTGCAGCCGTTTGACCTTGCAGTCCCCGCCGACGGGGATATCTGCCAGTGTTTTCATACCTTTTCCTCCTATCCAATCATAATCCGGGCGGCCATCTCCCTGGAAATGGCGACGCGGGATTCTTTGACGTTTATGATCAGGTTGCCGCCGGTCTTGGAAACGACCGTCACCCGCCCCCCGGCGACAAAGCCGAGGTTTTCCAGATGCTTGCGGGTCTCGGGGCTGCCGCCGATCCGGCGGATCACAGCTTCTTCGCCCGGCGAAGCAAAACTCAAAGGCATCATAACCATCCTTCCTATCGGTGCGGCCGGTGGCCGCCTGTTTGGTTAGGGTTAACTAACTGTCCATATTTTACCGGTTTATGGACGGATTGTCAAGACGGTTTTCGGAAAATTAGCAGTTTGCATAAGCTAACTTAGCGGCAGCTAACTCCAGTTGGACATTCTGCTGCAACCGGATGCAAAACCGGGCTGCTGCCAAATCCAGGCAGCAGCCCGAGCCGCTTCCTCTTTCAGCTTCCGTCCATCCCGCCCAGCGCGGACTTTGCCGCGGCGATATAGGGGTTCACCGATTCCATCCCCAGCTCCATACAGCTGTCCGCCGCCGCCCGGACGGCCTCCGCCGAAAGCCCGGCCGCCCGGTAATCATCGGCGGTATGGGTCCCCAGCCAGAAGATGGTGTAGATGCTCCCCGATTCCGAGACGGCGGCAAAGTCGCTGGCAAAGGCGCGGTTGATGGCCGCCTGGTC
>CALXKG010000112.1 GCA_944388825.1 uncultured Clostridia bacterium
GGAAACCTGCTACAGGATTGGCGATGAGCTATGCTACGAAGTTCAAATCGGGTTTGAAGATAGGCCGGATGGGCATCCTTCGTATTGTCCTGTACTCTTTTTTGTATCGAAGACGCTGGAGGAGGGATAAGCATGCTGAAAAGGGTTGGGATATTGATGTTGGCCGCAATGTTCTCAGCAATCGTTTTCGGCGGGTGCGGGGCCGGGGCGGAAGGGACGGCAGCAGGGGTTTCTGAAACCGGCTTCGAGCCGCCGGAAGAAATCATTACGGAGAATGAACAAGGAGAACCGCAGACGTGGAGTTATCAATATTCTACCAAAATACCTGCAGATATTGGTAAAACCAACATTGGGGGCGCTGCACTAGAAAATGTCACTTACTACTACACCGATCAGAATGGTTATGAAATTGGTGTCGATACAGCAGGCAGAGTGGTTTCGTATTATGATGCAGAAGGAGAGATAACGGCACGTTGGCAGGCCACAAGCAACACGGAAGAATCTATGTTTGTCGTTTTAGAACAAGCGGCTGAGCATATTGCGAATGTGGATCTAAACCATTTTCAGCAAATTACGTTTCTGACCGGAAACAGTTCTAATGAATTTTATTGTTACGAAGATCCAGATTCTCCTTATATGGATACTCTGACGGCTTATTTCACTCCCAATGGCGGATTATACGCGATGTTCTTTTATTATAGCGGATTGGATGCCGTTTCTGACTCGGATGTCGACTATTTCTCTGAACAGATTACAACGTATCTTCAGCGGAACGGGGTAACTGCCAGACACACAATCCACACCACCTATCAATTGGTCGAGGACACGCTGATTGCCCGTTTTACGGTGACGTATAATGACCCGGAACAGGGGGCGTGGGTAGAAAACTACGTCGCCGGTAAACCCATTGAATAGCGCTCCCCACCCCCGTTTCCGCCGGGGGTGAAATTTTTCTGCTTTAACCTTGCAAAATGGGAATGGGTCTGCTATAATAACTCTGTACAGGTGCGGACAAACGAGCGGTCATACAACCATGTGTTTTGTCCTACCCATAAAAAGAATCTGTAAAGGAAGGGCGGAATCCGATATGTATAAAATCGTACGGAAAAAATCCTTAAACCCGACCGTCACCCTGATGGACATCGAGGCCCCGCTGGTCGCGAAAAAAGCGAAGGCCGGTCAGTTTATCATCCTCCGGGTCGACGGGGACGGGGAGCGGATCCCTCTGACGGTCGCCGGATGCGACCAGGAAAAGGGCACGGTCACCATCATCTTCCAGATCGTCGGCGCGACGACCGAGAAGTTAAACCATAAAAACGAGGGCGAATCGATTGAAGACTTCGTCGGCCCCCTCGGAATGCCGACCGAGATCGAAGGGCTGAAAAAGGTCTGCGTCATCGGCGGCGGCGTCGGCTGCGCCATCGCGCTGCCGGTCGCCCGGGCGCTCCACGAGCAGGGCGCCGAGGTCACCGCCATCGCCGGTTTCCGGAACAAGGACCTGGTCATCCTCGAGGATGAATTCAAAGCCTGCTCCGACCGGTTTATCATGATGACCGACGACGGCTCCTACGGCGAAAAGGGCACCGTTACCGTCCCGCTGAAGGAACTGCTGGAAAAGGGAGAGCGGTTTGACGAGGTTATCGCCATCGGGCCGCTGATTATGATGAAGTTTGTCTGCCTCACCACCAAGGAATACGGACAGAAGACAGTCGTCTCGATGAACCCGATCATGATCGACGGGACCGGGATGTGTGGCGGCTGCCGGTTAAGCGTCGGCGGCGAGACCAAGTTCGCCTGCGTCGACGGCCCCGACTTTGACGGCCACCTGGTCGATTTCGACGAGGCGATGAGCCGCGCCCGCAGCTACGCCCCCTTCGAGCGCCATGCCTACGAAGAGGCCTGCAATCTGTTTCAGAAGGAGGTCCGCTGATTATGCCCAACATGAGAGCGACCAAAAACCCGATGCCCGCCCAGGCGCCGGACGTCCGCAACCACAACTTTGACGAAGTGACGCTGGGCTACACCGCCGAGATGGCGGTCGATGAAGCGCAGCGCTGTCTCCACTGCAAAAATATGCCCTGCGTCTCCGGTTGCCCGGTGAACATCCAGATCCCCGACTTTGTCAAAAAGGTCGCCGAAGGGGATTTCGAGGGCGCTTACCAGGTCATCAGCCTTTCTTCCTCCCTCCCCGCCGTCTGCGGCCGGGTCTGCCCCCAGGAGAGCCAGTGCGAAGGCAAATGCGTCCGCGGCATCAAGGGCGAGCCGGTCGGCATCGGGCGGCTGGAGCGGTTTGTCGCCGACTACCACAACGCCAACTGTACCGAAGCCCCGCAGGCCCCTGAAAAGAACGGCCATAAGGTCGCGGTCATCGGTTCCGGCCCCGCCGGGCTCACCTGCGCCGGGGATTTGGCGAAGATGGGCTACGACGTCACCGTCTACGAGGCGCTGCATTTGGCCGGCGGCGTCCTGGTCTACGGCATCCCCGAGTTCCGCCTCCCGAAGGCGATCGTCCAGAAGGAAGTCGACAACTTAAAGGCCCTCGGCGTCAAGGTCGAGACCGATATGGTCATCGGCCGCATCCTGACCATCGAGGAGCTGAAAGCGGAATACGGCTACGAGGCCATTTTCATCGGCACCGGCGCCGGGCTGCCGCGGTTTATGAACATCCCGGGCGAAAACCTCAAAGGCGTCTATTCCGCCAATGAATTTTTGACCCGCAGCAACCTGATGAAGGCCTACCGGGCCGATTCCGCCACCCCGATCCAGCGGGCCAGGCGGGTCGCGGTCGTCGGCGGCGGCAACGTTGCGATGGACGCCGCCCGTACCGCCAAGCGGCTGGGGGCGGAAGAAGTCTATATCGTCTACCGCCGGGGGATGGCCGAGCTCCCCGCCCGTAAGGAGGAAGTGGAGCACGCCGAGGAAGAGGGCATCATCTTCAAGACCCTCTGCAACCCGGTCGAGATCCTCCCGGCCGACGTCTCCGACCCCCGCGACCCGGCGTACGGCTGGGTCAGCGGCATCCGCTGCGTCGAGATGGAGCTGGGCGAACCGGACGAGTCCGGCCGCCGCCGCCCGGTCGTCAAGGAAGGGAGCGAGTTCGAGCTGCCGATGGACTGCGTCATTATGGCGCTCGGCACCTCCCCCAACCCGCTGCTGAAAAAGACCACCCCGGGCCTTGAAACCAGGCGCCGGGGCGAGATCGTCGCCGACGAGTCGGGCCTCACCTCGATCGAAGGGGTCTACGCCGGCGGGGATGCGGTCACCGGCGCCGCCACCGTCATCCTCGCGATGGGGGCCGGCAAGACGGCCGCCGCCGCGATGGACGCCTACATCAAGGGGAAGAACGCGTAAACGATAATTGGATCGACGGAATGTTCCATGTGGGACATTCCGTCGCATTTTATCTGGACAAAGGAAGGACGATGGAAATGCTCAAAATGTACGGCAGCCCGATCTGCAAAAACTGCGTCGAAGCAGTCGAAGCCCTCCACCAGAAGGGCGTCTCCTACGAATACCACATCATCACCGGCTGCACCGCCGAACTGAAGGCGTTTTTACAGCTGCGCGACCACGAGCCGGTTTTCGACGCCGTCAAGGCGGAGGGGAAGATCGGCATCCCCTGCTTTGTCAAAGAGGACGGGACGGTGACGCTAAATCTCGAAGAGGCACTCGCCGGATAAGGGGCAGACAATGGTTTTCTACCATGGAAGCGGGATCCCGAACCTTACCGCCCTTGTCCCGCACCTGGCCGATCACGGCGCCGCCTACCTCTACCTGACCGATAACCCGGTGGTGGCCGCCTTTTACACGGTAAACGCCGCCGGACGGCCGGCCTACTGGTTCCCCTACGGGTTTGACCGGGACGGGACGCTCCATTACCAGGAGTACTACCCGGACGCCCTGCGGAAGGTCTACGAGGGGGAGAGAGGGTACCTTTACACGGTGGAGGCGGAAGAAACGGAACTGCTGCCTCTGAAAAACATCCCCTGCGCCCGGCTGAGCGAAAAGCCGCTGCCGGTAAAACACTGCACGGTGATCGCCGACTGTTACCGCTGGCTGCTGGATAAAGAAAAAGAAGGGGCGTTCCGGCTGGCGCGGTTTGCGGACCAGAGCCCCCGGTTCCTCGAGCGGGTCTATCGGGACATCGCGGACGAACTGACGGAAAAATCGGGAAAGGGGACACTCATTCCCCAATATGCCCGGTTTATCCGGGACAACATCCCCCAGGCGTGGAAACGGTTTGTGGGAAAAGCATAAAACAGGGCGGCCGCGATCAAAGTGGCCGCCCTTTCCGTTATACGATCTCCACCTTCCACTTCTTCAGCCAGTAGTTTAACTGGATGAGGTAAGCCTCGGTCTGGGGCGCCGTCATCAGCTGGCCATACCAGGGGATAGGGCTGTCGCTCTTTATCAGCTCCCGGATCTTTTCCGGTCGCAGGAGGGTGAGAAGCGGCGCGCCGGGGTCCGCCAGGATCTCCTCCAGCATCTTTGTCACCGCCGCCCGGTAACTGGGGTTGTGGGTCTTGGGGTAGGGGGACTTTTTCCGCCAGAGGACCTCGTCCGGCAGCCAGCCCTTCATCGCGCTGCGCAAAAGCCCCTTTTCGTACCCGTCGTGGTCCTTCATCTCCCAGGGGACGTTATAGAGGTACTGGGCGATCCGGTGGTCGCAGAAGGGCACCCGCACCTCCAGCCCCCAGAACATGCTCATCCGGTCCTTCCGGTCGAGGAGGGTCTGCATGAACCAGTCGGTGTTGAGGCGCATCATCTCCTTCATCCGCTTTTCAAGGGGACTGCGCCGCGTCTCTTCGTCCAGCCCGACATCCGAGAGGGTGAGCGCCGCCTGCCGCGCCATAAACGCCTCCGGGTCCAGCTTTTCGCGGTATTCCGGCCGCAGGAAGCCGCTCCGCCAGGCGGTCGTCTGGGCCCAGGGGAAGCCCGCTTTCGCCCGGACCGCCGGGTCGCGGTACCAGGGGTAGCCGCCGAACAGCTCGTCGGCGCACTCGCCGGAGAGGGCGACGGTGACCGTCTTTTTGATCTCCCGGCAGAAGAGGAGCAGCGACGAATCGACGTCCGCCATCCCCGGCAGGTCCCTGGCGTCCACCGCCGCGTAGAGCGCTTCGGCGAGGGCCGGGGTGTCCAGCGTTATCAGGTGGTGGCGGCAGAGCGGGTCCTTCTCCGACAGATACCGCTGCATCACCGGGATAAAGCCGGTGTCCGACTGGGGCTGGAACTTGCCGGAGCGGAAGTACCGGTCGTTGTCCTTATAGTCGAC
>CALXKG010000113.1 GCA_944388825.1 uncultured Clostridia bacterium
CAGGCATCCCCAGCTGGCGGTGACGCCGGAGGGAGAGGTGGTCGTCAAACTGCCGCAGAGGTTTTCCGACCGGTACGCCGAAAAGCTGGTGGATGAAAACACCGGCTGGATTTTGGCGGCGCTTGCCCGGGCGGCGGAAAAACGCCCGCCGGAGACGGCTTTTGCCTGCGGGGAAGGGGACGCGCTGCCGCTTCTCGGCGTATCCCATCCGGTTTGTGTTTCCGGCCCCCGCGGCTACCGGGACGGGGCGTTTTACCTGCCCGGCGGGACGGTGGAAGAACGGATGGCGCAGGCGGAAGAAACCTACCGGGAATTGGCGGGGAAGCTGCTGCCCGCCCTCGCCGCCCGGTATGGGGAAATGCTCGGCCTGCGCCCGGCCAGCATCAAGATCGGCCGGGCGAACGGGAGCTGGGGCTATTGCAAGCGGGACGGGCGCATCACCTTCACCTGGCGGCTGGTCTGCCAGCCGGAGGATTTTGTCCGGTATGTGGTGGTGCACGAGCTTTGCCACCTCGCCCACTTTGACCACTCGCCCGCCTTCTGGGAGATGGTCGGCCGGGCGGCGCCCGATTGGAAGGCGCTGCGGCATGACCCGCGGGTGCAGGCGATCGCCCGGCAGATGAGATCGTGGGGGTTTTGACCGCCCGCAGGCGCGGCAGAAAGAAGGAGGGCGGGAAAATGCCGTTTCCCATTACCGAAGAAGATTTTTTCTCCGCCTGCAGGTCGGTGCACGGCGGGGACGGCGGCGGGATCGGGACGCTGTCGGAAAAGACCGTCCACGCGGTTTTGAAGCACTGCTGCTCCCCCTGCGCGGAGGGGCGGGAGGTGCAGATCGGCGGATATATCGCCGACGCGGTCGGGGCGGACGGCATCGCCGAGGTGCAGACCAGGGGGTTTTATCAGATACGGGAAAAGCTCGCCGCCTTCCTTTCCGTCTGCCCGGTGACGGTGGTCTGGCCCTGCGTCGAGACCCTCTGGCTGCGCAGGCTGGACCCCGCGACCGGCGAGGCAGGCAAGCGCCGCAAAAGCCCCCGGCGGCAGTCGCCGGAAGAGCTGTTTCTGGAACTGCCGGGGTTGGGGGAACTGGCGGCGTCGCCGGGGCTTTCGTTTAAGGTCGTCCGGCTGGAGGCGGAAGAGCTGCGCAGCGCGCAAAAAGAGCCCGGCCGCAAAGGCCACTGGCCCGCCTACCGGAAGATCGACCGGTATCCGGTGGGCTTCCGGGGCGAGATGGACATCCGTGGGGCGGGGGAGCTGTGGAAGCTGCTGCCGGCGCTGCCGGACCCGCTTCCGGGCCGGGTGACGGCGGCGGAATTTGCCGCCCTTTCCGGGACCGGACGGGAGGTCGCCCGGGCGGCGCTCCGGACCTTCTGCTTTGCCGGGATGGCGGCGGAAGACGGGCTGGACGGGCGGCAGAAGGTCTACCGGTTTATACGGTGACGCGCGGCCCCTGCGCCGTTTCCCATGCCTTTTTTGAAAGCGCTTTGATTTTATCTGTGGAACAACAGGCGGCATTCATTGTACATCCTGCCTAAATATCCGGGGAAAAAGTGCACGGATTTGCCAAATATTCGAAATACCGCTTGACATTTTTCCAGTCCCCGCCTATAATGAAAGCACAAACATAAAAGCGCTTACATCGGGAGAAACGATATGAAGGTAACGATCTACGACGTCGCCCGGAAAGCAGGACTGTCGATCGCGACCGTCTCCCGGGTAATCAACGGCAAGGGCGGTGTGACCCCCAAAAGCGAGCGGAAGATCCGCGACGCCATTTCCAAACTGGGCTACCTCCCGGACGCCAGCGCGCAGGGGCTGGCCTCCAGCCTGGTCAATACCATCGGGCTGGTGCTGCAGGGGTCGGTCTCGGCGGCCTATTACACCCAGTTCCTGGACGGGGCGGAACGCGCGGCGCGAGAACGCGGGTTTGACCTGCTGCTGACCTCTACCTACGCGTCGCCCGAGAGCTTTGCCAAAACCATCCGTACCCGCCATAAGGTGGACGGAATCCTGTTTACTTCTATAAACGAATATATCAAACCCCTTTACGACGCCGGGTTCCCGCTCTGCTACGCGGGCAGGCGGCTGCCGTGGGACGAACGCCATGCAAATGTTTACGGCGGCTTCGGCGGCTACCGGAAAGAAGCCCTTTCCCTGCTGCTCAGCCGCGGGTGCAAGAAAATCGTCTATTTTGAAATGATACAGACCATCGCCAAAGAAACCAGCAGGCGGAACAATGAAGTGATCGAGGATTTCATCGTCACCAACGGGCTTTCGCCGGAACAGGTCGTGTATATCGAGGCGCTGACTTCCCGGTGCGACCACGCCTACGGCAGGCTGCGGGAACTGTTTTCCTCCCCGGACAGGCCGGACGGCATCTTTGTCGTTGAGGGCACCATCGCCCCGACGGTCTACGCGCTGCTCTCCCAGTGCGGGCTGACGGTGCCGGACGACGTAAAAGTCGTCGCGTCGATCCATGAGCCGGACAGCGGCACGCTGCTCCGCCCGGCGCTGACCGCTTATCTGGTCAACGCCAACAAGATGGGGTACAACGCCGCCGTCAAGCTGATCCAGATCGTGCAGGGCGGTACGCCGGACGACAACCTGTCCTATGTCCCCTATGATTATATTGAACGCGGTTCGGTTTGAACCTTACGCTGCCGGGAGGCGGCGTAAAAACCGGTCCAAAATCTAAGCGGTTACAAATTAAAACCGGTTTTACATCGAGATATTTGTCATAATATATATGGAATGACGTAAAACTGAAATACATTCGGCACAATGCCAAATCTAAGCGCTTAAAAAAGTAAGCGCTTAAGATAAATGTCCGTATGTCCACCCGTGCCCGAGGCTGTCATCAGCCTTACAATATGCAACGCAGAAAGGAAAATCGCTATGAAAAAGACAACAAGACTGGTTTCCCTGTTCGCCGCCTCCCTGCTGGCCGCCCTGTCGCTCGCTTCCTGCGGCGGCGGTGAGTCCTCCGCTCCCGCGTCCGATTCCGGCAGCACCCCCGCTTCCACTGCGGAGTCTTCCGGTGAAGAAAGCGCGGCCGCCCCGGCGGAGACCTTAAACCCCGACGAAGCCCTCCCGGCCTGTGAAATGACCGTCTGGCTGGCGGGCAGCGGTGAGGCGATCTACAACGACGTCTATACCGCGATCCTCGACAGCTGGGTCGAAAACCGTGCCCCCGGTTCCACCCATGAGCTCTCGTTCATCGCCTGGACCGACTATTTCTCCAAACTGTCCACCGGCCTGGCCGGCGGCGCCGCCCCCGACGTCTTCATGACCGGCTACGGCCAGATGGGGACGATGAATGCCCAGGGGTATGAATTAAACCTCTCCGACTACTTCCCGGAGGACTGGGACGGCTGGACCGACATCCCGGAGAACATCCTCTCGGCCGGGATGAAGGACGGCGACCTCTACGGCCTGCTGGAGACCAACACCCGCGCGCTGGCCTACCGCAAGGATATCGCCGAGCAGAACGGCGTCACCGAGGAAGACCTGACGGTCGAGACGCTGGACGACCTGACCAATCTCATCCAGAAGATGTGCGTCTATGACGACAGCGGCAACCTCATCATGGCCGGATGTGACCTGCCGACTGGCACGTCCTCCCCCGAACAGTGGGCGCACTTTATCGCCACCAACTATGACCCCGAGTTTGAATACTGGGCGGAGGACAACACCGCGTCCTTCAACAACGACGCGATGAAGCAGGCGATGGAATACTCCAAGGGGCTGTTTGACGCCGGGTACTGCTTCCCGTCCGACGCTTCCAATACTACGCAGGGCATTATCACCGGCCTGTCTTCGATGTCGCTGATCCCCGAATCCAGCTACGCCCAGGCGAACATGGCCTTCCCGGACCAGATCGGGTTTGTCAACTGCACGCTCAATACGATGCTGATCGGCAACTTCATCGTCGCCAACGCCAACACCCCCAACCCCGCCCAGGCGGCCGACCTTGTCATGTACTTCTTCAATGAAGAATCGCTGAAGGAAAAAGCCAGTCTCGGCCAGTATACCGTCCGCACCTCGCTGGAAGACTGGTATATTGAAAACTATCCCCATATGGAAAACGTCGTTACCGCCTACCAGCACGCGACCCCGATGGCCGACTCCCTCAACCCCTTCTATAACGAAGGGATCGTCTCCTTCCGCAATCACTGGGAGACCTACATGAACGGGATCGAAGACGTCGATACCGCCCTTTCCACCGCGGAAAGCGAGTGGAACGCGATCGTCGGCGGATAATTTTCCCCACGCCTGACACCGGGGCGGTGGAAAACACCGCCCCCGACCCTGAACCAGAAAGGGATGAACAAGATGACCAACGCCCGGGGAAAAAAGAAAAAGGGGCATCTGACCGAGAGCAAGCTCGGCTATGTGATGATCCTCCCCAACTACATCATTTACACCGTCTTTACGCTGATCCCGATCATCTGCACGATCGTCCTCAGCTTTACCAACTACGACCTGAAAAGCGCGTCCTTTGTCGGGGTGCAGAACTATATCGACATCTTCAAGGATGAGATCTTCCTCAAGTCCATCTGGAACACCATTTACTTCTGCCTTCTGACTATCCTGCCGACGATGGTGCTGGCGCTGCTGCTGGCGATCATGCTCAACCGCAAGATCGCCGGGCGGGGGTTCTTCCGGACCCTCTTCTACCTGCCCAACATCCTCTCGATGGTCGCCGTCTCGATGGCCTGGAGCTACCTCTACAACTCCCAGGCGGGCATCCTCAACAAGATGTTAAACGCCATCGGCCTGCCGTCGGTCGGCTGGGTCACCGACACCAAATGGGCGATGATCTCGGTCGCGATCATGTCCATCTGGTCGTCGCTGGGGTATAACGCCGTCCTCTACCTGTCGGGCCTGCAGGGTATCCCCGATTACCTCTATGAGGCCGCGACGATCGACGGGGCGAACGCCGTCCAGCAGTTCTTCAACATCACCATCCCGTCCCTCAAGCCCACCACCTTCTTCATCTTTGTCATGAGCTGCATCCACTCCTTCGAGGTCTTCGGGCAGGTGTACATCCTGACCCAGGGCGGGCCGCTCAATTCTACCACCACCATCGCCCACCAGGTCTACCGCAACGGCTTTGAATACTATAAGATGGGCTATGCGTCGGCCGAGGCGGTCGTGCTGCTGGTCCTGATCCTCATCATGACGATGATCAACATGAAGGGAGGCAATACGGATGTCGACTAAGAAAAATTCGATGGGTATGAAGGCGAAAAAGACGCTGAACAACCTCCTGACCTATCTGATCCTGATCCTGCTGGCCATCGTCATCCTGGTGCCCATCTTTTTTGTCATCGTCACCTCCTTCAAGACCGACGCGGAGATCTCCTTCCAGAATTTCCAGTGGATGCCCCATTCGCTCAACCTGGACGCCTTCAAAAACGCCTGGGATATGGTCAACTGGCCCCGCGCCTTTGCCAACAGCCTGCTGATCACCGTGATCGTCGTCGCGGGGTCGCTCTTCTTCAACTCCCTGGCCGGATACGCCTTTGCGCGGCTGGAATTCAAGGGCAAGGAAGTGCTGTTCATCATCCTGCTGATGGGCATGATGGTCCCCGCCCAGTCGATCATCATCCCGCAGTTCATCATCATGCGCAGCGTCCCGCTGGCCGGCGGCAACAACATCTTCGGCGCCGGCGGCACCGGGCTTCTGGACAGCTACGCGTCGCTGATCCTTCCCTTCCTTTCCGGGCCGATGGGGATCTTCCTCTGCCGGCAGTTCTATTCGACCTTCCCCAAATCGCTGGACGAGGCCGCAAAGATCGACGGCTGCGGCAGCTTTAAGATCTACTACTCGATCTATATCCCGATGTCGACCACCATCCTGGCGACCCTGACCATCCTCAAAACGGTCGCCACCTGGAACGACTTCTTCTACCCGCTGATCATGACCACCTCCGAGGCGATGAAGACGGTGCAGCTGGGGCTGCAGACCTTCAAAGGCTCGACCACCACCCATTACAACTGGCTGATGGCGGCGACGCTGTTTACCTCTCTGCCGATCGTCGTGGTTTACCTCTGCGCCCAGAAGTATTTCGTCGCCGGGATCGCCACCTCCGGCATGAAAAACTGACACCTCCTCCAATAGCCGGGGGACGGCAGCGTCCCCTGCGATTCCTTTCTGACGCGGCGGGGGCGGGAAGATGCACCCCCCGCCCCCCGCCCCGCGTGCGGGAAGGGCCAAACTTTTTACCAGAAATTCAGATGATTTCCCATTGCAAAACGTAAGCCGGATGTTTTATAATTTATTTATAGAACATCCGGCTTTACCCCGATAGATTCCTGAAAGGGGAAAAGAGAATGCGTACGATCCTTGTCATGTTCGACTCTTTAAACCGCCGGTTCCTGCCCAACTACGGCTGCGACTGGGTCAAGGCCCCGAACTTTGAACGGCTGGGGCGCAGGTGCGTCACCTTCGACAACGCCTATGTCGGGTCGATGCCCTGTATGCCGGCCAGGCGGGAGATGCACACCGGCCGGTATAACTTCCTCCACCGCTCCTGGGGGCCGATGGAGCCGTTTGACGATTCCGCCCCCGAGATCTTAAAGAAAAACGGCGTTTA
>CALXKG010000114.1 GCA_944388825.1 uncultured Clostridia bacterium
CGGTCGACACTTGTCCCGATCAAGGTATTTTTTCCGCCGTACATGCCGCCGGAAAAAATGTGATTTAATTTTTGTGCGTATCGAAAAGTCGATTTTCTATTTCTACAGGACTTTATCGACAAGCTAAAGCATCTGTCCTGCGGGGCAGATGCTTTTTCGTTTATACTAACGGCGCGTCCTGCCAAGAATGGCCCGGATGTCCCTGCCGCCGTAAAAAATACGGATGACAACCACCCGGTTATCGCTGTCATCTACCGTATAAAATATGACGAACCGGTCTACCGGCGCTTTGCGCATTCCCATGCTTTTCCACGGTTCCCAATCTACGGCGGCATAGCGGGAAGGCAGGACATCCAGTGACCGCACCCTGTCACGGATGCGCTTCACCAGTTTTTCAGCGGTATCCGGCGCGCCGCATACAAAGGCAATATAGGCGTATATTTCCTTCAGGTCATCCAGCGCTTCCGGCGCATACCTGACGGTATACGTCCCGCTCATATCCCAAACTCCTTTTTCAGCTCCGTATCCACTTCATCTACCGTATAGGTTTTACCCGTGCGCAGCGATCCAACCCCTTTCATCAGTTCCGCGTCCAGCTGTTCGCGGGTCATGCCGCCGGCCGCGGCGGGCTTTGCGGAAGGGAGGCGGAGTTCAAACGGTATCCCTTTTGTCAGGACGATCTGGCTATACAGCATCTGGATCGCGCTGGACGGGGAAATCCCCAGCTGCGCCAGAACGCTTTCGGCGTTTTCTTTCAGGGCCGTATCAATGCGGGCATACACAGCGGAAGTCTTTGCCATATTTATCACACTCCTTATCTTTATTATACTTGCATTTGATGGCAATTGCAAGCATCTGCATGGGATTTTCAGAGAACGTTCCGCTATACAAAAACAACTTTCCGGAAAGGACCGGCGGAAAAATTTCCGCCTGCCTTTCCGGAAAGCTGTTTAAAAGGACGAAACTTTCATGCGGCCAAAGGCGTCTTCATGGCGCGCGGCGCCGCTTTATGCCCCGCCGGGGCGATCAATCGGACACTTTCGCCTCCATCACAAACCGCATCAGGTTCGCGACCGCCTCCACCATATCTTCCCGGGTGACGCGGCCTTCCGAAAGCGCCTTCCGGATCTGGGAAATGACGGGCGGGCCGCCGGGCATGACGATGTCGTTCCCGGCGTGGACCGCGTCGCCGCCGTCGACGACATAGTCCATGTCGCCCCAGTCGGTGACGACGACCCCGTTAAAGCCCCATTCGTCCCGCAGCAGCTTCCGGCAGAGGTCGCGGCTGCCGCCGGCAAAGGTGCCGTTGATCCGGTTGAAGGAGGACATGATCGTCCGGACGCGGCTGCCGCGGACGATCATCTCAAAGGGCTTGAGATAGATTTCCCGCGCGGCCCGTTCTTCGACGATCGAGTCGACCGCGCCGATCTTTCTGCTCATCTTGCCGCGGCGGTAGGTCTCCTGTTCGTTGAGGGCATAGTGCTTGGGGCAGCAGGTGGCGCGGCTGTTTTCCTCGCAGCCCAGCACAATCTGCAGGCCGGTGACGCCGCTGACCACCGGATCCTCCGAGAAATACTCGAAGTTCCGCCCGCCCAGCAGCGCCCGCTGGATGTTGGCGGCGGGGGCCAGCCAGGAATCGACCGAGAGGGAATCCGATTCCGCCCCGGCCGCCTCGCCGAAGGCATAGGCCAGCGCCGGGTTAAAGGTCATCGCGACGGCGGTGCCGGTCGGCCAGCTGACCTTGCCGACGGTGGCGGGGCCGTCCTTGTAGAAGGCGGAGTGGATGCCCATCTCCGGGATCGCGGGGCTGACATAGCCGGGGTGTCCGGACGGATGGTCGCAGACGGTCAGGTCTTTGCCGTCGGGGCCCTGGATGGTCGACGGGCTGCCCTTGCCGCCGCCGAAGGGGAGGCCCGGGCCGTAGCCGACGCAGAAGGCGGCCAGCTGGTCGTCGGTCATCTGGTTGACAAAATCGTAGACCGAGACCCGGTGCTCCTTGACGTCCTGGAGGGTCGCGCCTTTGACTTCATGCAGCGGGGGCATCTTTTTCGGGCAGGCGACCCGCCGGGCGACATTGTCGGCAGTCAGTTCGGTGACGGCGGCTTTCTCGATCTCCTCCGCTTCGCCGGGGTAGGAGATGGGCGTGGCGCCCTCGCCGTGGAGGAAATGGAGCTTTTCCCAGTTGTCCGGGAGGATGGGGAGGACGTTTTCATACCGGGCGGCGACGATCGTCTCGGAAACGCGGAGTTTCCCGGCAACATGGGTATCCCGGGAGCTGGTGCCCACCCGGACGATATAGTCGCCCGGCTCCAGGATATAGGAGGCCGTCCCTTCGTCATAGGAAGCGAGGGATTCGGCCGGGATGGCCACGGTGACAACTTCCGCTTCGCCGGGGGCGAGGAGGGCGGTTTTCGCATAGCCCTTCAGCTGCTGGTAGGGCTGGTCCAGCCTGCCGGCCGGGGCGGAGACATAGACCTGCACCACCTCTTTGCCGGCGCGGGAGCCGGTGTTCTCCACCTTGACCGAGACCAGCACATTTTCCCCGTCAACCGAAACGGCGCAGTCCGACAGCGCAAAGGTGGTGTAGCTGAGGCCGTAGCCGAACGGGTAAAGGGGCGAAACCCCGTAGCTGTCGAAATACCGGTAGCCGGCGTAGATCCCTTCGGCGTAGACCGAGACGGGGCTTAAATCGTAGCCGGCGCTGCCGTTCTTCTCCGCGTCGAGGCCGTAGGAGGCGTAGGTCAGGATGGAAGACGGGTCGTCCTTGTTGAAGCTGAAATGGGCGGAGGCGGGGTGGTCCCTGTAATCCCGGACGATCGTCGAGGTGAGCTTGCCGGAGGGGGAGACCTCCCCCGTCAAAATCTGCGCCAGCGCCGCGGCCCCCTGTTCGCCGGGGGAGACGGCGTAGAGGATGGCCTCGATATTCGGGTAGTTTTCGGTCCAGCTGATGTCCACCGCGCCGACCGTGTTCTCGATGAAGACGACGTGCTGAAAGGCGGCGGTCACCTGCCCCACCAGCTTTTCCTCCGACGGCAGCAGGGTATAGTCCCCGTCATACCGGCGGTCGCACTCCTCGCCGCCGGAACTGCGGCCGAGGATCAAAACGGCGGTGTCGGTCTCGCCAGCCGCCGCCGCGACCAGCTCGTCCGGGACGTCGGTCTCCGCTTCCGGCGGGGTATAGGTGCCAAACCACTCGTACAGCGCGCCGGACGCCACCAGCCCGGAGAACTTTTTGAACATCTCGGCCCGCTCTCTCTCCCCCTTCTCCGGGTCGAAGCCGGCTTCATAGAAGGCGGCGAGCGGCTCTACCAGCCGCACCCCGCGCTTTTTCAGCTCAGGGATCAAAATCGCGGCGTTTTTGTTGGAGGAGGCCCCGGAGCCGGAACCGCCGATATAGAGTTCAAACTGCCCTTTGCCGAAGACGGCGACCGGCTTCCCGCCGGCGAGGGGAAGCAGGCCGTCGTTTTTCAGGAGGGCGATGCTTTCCCCGGCGATCTCCCGGGCGAGACGGACGCGGGAAGCGTCGGAAACAAATCGGTTCATATGCTCATTCCTTTCAAAGCGCCGGCCTGCCATACAGCCCGGCGGCCAATCTTAACCATATTATACCGGTTTGGGCGGCAGAAGTCAAACGAATTTGTGTGCTTTTTACGATGCCTTTTGTCAGTTTTCCTGGAATCGGCAAAAGGAAAACCGGCCGCGTAAGGCAGCCGGTTTATATTGCACGCGGTCGACGGAAATGTATGCGCCCGGCAGGCTCCCGCGGGGAGGGAGCCTGTGTCAGCGCGGCGGCGGAACACCGCAGGCGCATGGAGCGTTCCCGGCGTTGCCGGATAACGCCACTCCTTCAGTCCGCTTCGCGGCCAGCTCCCGCGGGGAGGGAGCCGGTTGGGTGCGCCGGCCGTAAGGCGCGGCTTATCCGGCCCAGACGCCGTCCGCGTTTACATAGTACCCGCCGATGTCGGTATCGACAGCCATTTTCCCGCTCTCGGTGAGGTAGTACCAGCCGCCTTCCCACTGAAGCCACTGGGCGGTCTTCATCGCGCCGGAGCCGCCGAAATAGTACCAGCCGTCTTCCGCTTCATACCACCAGTCGGAGGCCATGCCGCCCCAGCCGTAGAAGTAGTAGGTGGATTTCCCAATCGTCGCAAGGCCGTCATTATACATCAGCCCGGTCTCGGGGTCTAAATAGTACCAAACGTTTCCGATTTGCAGCCAGCCGGTGACCATCTTGCCGTCTTCGGCGAAGTACCGCCAGCCGTCTTCCAGTTCGACCCAGCCGGTCTGCATAAAGCCCTGTTCATTGAAGAAGTAGGTTGCACCTTCGTATTCGTAGAGGCCCTTGACCCGCTTGCCGTCAACGTAAAGCATCGTCCCGAGCGAATATTCGTGGAGGCCGTCGGAGATGGGTTCGGAGGGGATGTAGGTTTCTTCCTCTTCCCCTTCTTCGGGCTGTTCGGGTTCTTCGGGCTCGGGGTCAGGAGTGGGTTCCGGGTCGGGCTGGGGTTCAATCACCGTAACAGTGTCTGCAACCGACCCACTGCCCGACAGTTCGCCGTCTTCGTAGTTCAGCGTGCCGGTACCATTGATGGTGCCGTTGTTGATCAGGGTACCGTTGACGGTTAAGGTTCCATTGACGGTCATGGTCACGCCTTCGGGGATGATGAGGGTCTGGTTTTCGCCGATGGTGACCGTCGTATCCGCCGGGATCTCGAAGTCCACTTCCGGGGTAATTGCAGAGCCGTAAAGCGCACCAGCCGCACCCTCGATAATCAGGCCGGACCAGGACGGTTCACTGGTTTTATCGCTGATAGCGGAAGCATTCATTCCGCCGGCTGCATAGATAACGGCATTACCATTGGCACCAGTAGAGAAGGCTCCGGCGCTGCCAATATAGCCGCTGCCGATTCCGGCTCCCAATTCACCGCCGGTTGCCTTAACTGTCCCGCCGCTGATCGTAATCGTTCCGCCAGCGCCGCGGAAGCCCCCGCCAATTCCGGCGCCTAAATCACCGCCAATTGCCTTAACCGTCCCGCCGCTGATCGTAATCGTTCCGCCAGCGCCGTAGTAGCCCCCTCCAATTCCGGCGCCATCAAAACCACCGTTTGCCGTGACCGTCCCGCCGCTGATCGTAATCGTTCCGCCAGCACCGCCGTAGCCTCCGCCGATTCCGGCACCAAAAGTATTGCCGGTTGCCTTGACCGTCCCGCCGTTGATCGTAATTGTTCCGCCAGCGTCTCCGTCGCCCCCGCCGATTCTGGCCTCAAAAGTGTTACCAGTCGCCGTCAGCTTGCCCATATTTTCACCCGCCGACTGGG
>CALXKG010000115.1 GCA_944388825.1 uncultured Clostridia bacterium
CGTTTGTCATTTGACTCTCCCTTTCTCGTTGCATTGCCGGGGGCCCGGCTGGTCCCAGTATAGCATCCGGCGGGCGGCGGGGCAAGGAAATGGGGGAAATTGGCGGGTCTACGCTTGGTAGAGCCGGAGGTTTAAGCGGTTTTTTGCAGCTTCCGGCCGATCAGCAGCAGGGCGATGCCGGCGGCCAGCAGCAAAAGCGGGACGGCGATCCAAAGCCGGCCGTCCGGCGAGAGGTTTTTAGAAACCAGGATCGCGGTCGGGCCGTCCGCGCCGCCGATGATGCCGATCGAGGCTTCCTCCTCCGCGGCGAACGAGGCGAGCATGAAGCCGGCGATAATCTCCGGCAGAAGGAAGAGGGCGCTTACCAGCGCGAGGACAAAAGCGAAGACGCCGGACGCCTTCAGGACGGCGGCGCGTTTTTCCCGCTGCGCGCGGCCTACCAGCAGCGCGGCCGCTTCCGCCGGCGTACCGGCCAGCAGCCCGTCCAGCGGGCAGTCCAGCGCTTTGGCGAGAAGGGGGAGCTTGGCAAGCGGCGGGAAGGCGCGCCCCGATTCCCAGCTGGAAAGGGTTTTGACGGAAATGCGCAGCTGCCCGGCGAGGGCTTCGGGGCTGCGGGAGAGGGCCGCCCGGCGGGCGGACAGTCTTTCGGAGAAGGGGGTGGACATAAAAGGGCCTTCTTTCGTTTTTTCCTTTATTATAGCATGGGAAGGGGCGGAAAACAACCGGCCCGCTCTTTTCCGGCAGGCGGGAGACCCCGCGTCATTCCCCAAAAATCCGCCGCGGGATAGAAAATTACTGGACAAACCGGAGAAAACGGTATATAATAATCGTAACCCGCATTTTCAGCGGAAAGCGGAAAACCCACCCCTCAGGAAAGGAACGAACTACATGGAAATCAAAGCGGTCGCCGCCCTCGCGCGGAAACTGAAAGAAAACGTCGGCGGCGTCATCGTCGGCAAGGACGCGGTCATCGACAAAGTCACCCTCTGCCTCTTCTGCGGCGGGCATATCCTCCTGGAAGACATCCCCGGCACCGGCAAGACCACGCTGGCCAAGGCCTTCGCCCGCAGCCTCTCCTGCGGCTTCGCCCGGGTGCAGTTCACCCCCGACCTGCTGCCCAGCGAGCTGACCGGCATCAACTTCTTCAACCAGAAAAAGGCGGAGTTCGAGTTCAAGCCGGGCAGCGTATTTACAAACATCCTTTTGGGCGACGAGATCAACCGCGCGACCCCCCGCACCCAGTCCTCCCTTCTGGAATGTATGGAGGAGGGGCAGGTGTCGGTCGACGGGGTGACCTACCCCCTCGCAAAGCCCTTCCTCGTCATCGCGACCCAGAACCCGGTCGAGATCCAGGGCACCTTCCCGCTGCCGGAGGCGCAGCTGGACCGGTTCTTCATGCGGCTGGCGATGGGCTACCCGGACGCAGAAGCGGAGGCGCAGATGCTTCATAACCTCGCCCTCTCCCACCCGGTCGACGCGGTAAAGCCGGTCGCGTCGGGGGAGGATATTTTAGCCGCCCAGGCCGCCGTCAAGACGGTGAAGGTCTCGGGGCCGGTGCGGGAATACATCGTCTCGATCTCCGACGCCACCCGCCGCTCGGACAAGGTCAAGCTGGGGGTCTCCCCCCGCGGGACGCTGGCGCTGATGCGGGCCTCCCAGGCCCACGCCGCGATGGACGGGCGGGACTACGTCCTGCCGGACGACGTAAAGGCGGTGGCGGTGGACGTATTGGCCCACCGGATCATCTGCAAGGGCTTCTCCATCTCCCAGGCCTCTTCCGCCCCCCAGGAGGTCCTGACGGTCATCTTGAACCAGCTGCCGGTCCCGAAGGAGCCGGTTCAGGCGGCGAAGGAATAAGCGCATGGAATTTGTCGCAATCGCGGCGGTGGTCATCGGCCTGTTCCTCTTGCAGAACCGGCTTTACAAGACCTACGCCTTTAAAAACCTCGAATACAGCTGTACGCTCAGCACAAACGAGTGCTACGAAGGGGACGAGATCGAGCTGGTCGAGGAGATCGTCAACAAAAAGTGGCTCCCCCTCCCCTGGCTGAAGGCGGAGATCACCACCTCCCGCTGGCTGTCGTTTGCGGGGGCGCAGTCGGGGGTCACCGACTCCACCCGCTTTGTCCCCAGTTTCTTTTCGGTGCGGGGGTACTCGAAAGTCACCCGCCGCTGGAAGGTCAAATGCCTCAAGCGGGGCGACTTCGGCATCGAGCAGGTGGTGCTGATCACCACCGACCTGCTGGGCTACTCCAACCTCTCCCGCCCGGGCGGCGGCGGGGCGCGGGTGCTGGTGCTGCCGAAGGCCATCGAGAGCGGCGCGCTGACCGTCGCCCCCCGCTACCTCACCGGGGACATCATGGTCAAGCGCCAGCTGCTGGCCGACCCCTTTTACATCAGCGGCGTCCGGGAGTACACCGGCTTTGAGCCGATGAGCCGGATCCACTGGCCGGCCACCGCCCAGCAGCAGAAGATCATGGTCTACAACAACGACTACACCTCCCGCCAGAGCGTCACGATCATCCTCAATATGCAGTCGCGGCAGTTCGAGCACCAGGAGGTCGTCGACGAAGACCGGATGGAAAACGGCATCCGGGTCTGCGCCGGGCTGTTCCAGACGGCGCTGTCGGGGATGCCGGTCCGGTTTATGAGTAACTGCACGACCGACGCTTCCCGCTCGACCACCGTCACCGGCGAGTACTGGGGGGAGGAGTATATCGTCGGGCTTCTGGAGCTTTTGGCCCGGCTGCAACTCCACTCGACTGAGGACTTCGGCAACTACCTGGCCGGCATCACCGCCTCGATTACCTCGACCGACATCGTCATCGTCAGCGGCTACCTCTCCCGGCCGATGCTGGACTTCGCGGACGGCAAGGCGCGGGCCGGCGTCCACGTCCGGTTCTTCATCCTGGGGCCGATCCCGGAGGAGCTGGACTATTCCGGCTACGACGTGGTCAGCTGCATCATCGACGAGTCGGAAGGGCGGCGGGTGCTGCGGGAGAAGGAAGAGGCCTACGCCCGCAGCGGCATGACGGAAGCGGAAAAGGAGGCGGCGGTCTGATGGGAAACAGGAAAACCTCCTTTTTTAAGGGCGCCGGCTGGAAAAAACTGCTGCACGCCCTGTCGGTCCTGGGGCTGCCGGTCCTGATGCTGCCGGCCATCTACCTCGGCTGCGCCGTCTCGGTCGAGGACGGCTTCAACGCGGTGGACCCGCCCCTGCGGACGGTGCTGCTCTATTTCGGCGAAAACCTGCTGGGCGGGGCGGCGTGCGCCCTGCTCTGCCTGCTGGCCGACCGCATCCGGCAGAAGGACGAGGACGACGCCCGTTTCGCCCTTTTTGCCAACATCCTGCTGGGGGCAGGGCTGATCCTGGAGCTGGCCGCCTTTGCCCTCCTCCATTTTTCCGCCGGCGCGCCCTTTTTCGTGGCGCTGGCGGCGCTCATCGCCAGCTATATCCTCGTCTGGAAGCGGTCGGGGAAAGGGTACGGGGAGGTCGTGAACCAGAAGGTGCTGACCGCCTACTGCGTGATCGCCTTCATCACGGTCGCCGCCTTCTGGGCGATGAAGGTGGACTACGCCCGGATGGCGATGGTCTGGGGGCTGTTCTACCTCGCCGGGGTCTACGCCCTGACCCAGAACCAGTCCAACATCGACTTCATGATGGCCCGGCGCAAGCACCGGATGGAGCACCTGCCGGGGGTCGTCCGCAAGCGGAGCCTGATCCTGACCCTTCTGGTCGTCGGGATGATCTGCGTCTGCGTCCTGCTGGCCCCGCAGATCGCCCGGCTGCTGGAGGGCTTCCTGCAGGGGGTCGGGATGCTGCTGCTGACTGCCGTCCGGTTCCTGTGGAACCTGCTGCCCGACAGCGAACCGGCCGAACCGGCCGGGGAAACCCCCTCCGGCGGCGGGGATATGGGCGGTATGCCGGGCGGCGCCGAAGGGAGCCCCTGGTGGGACTATATCCTCTGGCCGGTCGTCATCGGCGTCACCCTCTGGCTTCTGTACACCTACCGGGACAGCATCATGCGCTGGTTCATCACCCTGGTGCGCACCTTTAAGGCGAAGGTCAAAGGCGCGCTGTTCGCCCGGCCCGGCCGCGCCCGGATGGGCGGCGACGGCGAAGGGGAGTACGAGGACGAGGTGGTCGAGCTTTCGGCCAGCGAGGTCAAAGAAGAACGCCGCAGGGAAGGGTTCCGGCTGCGGGACTGGAAAAAGGCGCTCCGGGCCTTCCGGGCAATGCCCGCCGGCAGCGGGAAGTACCGGGAAGGGTACCGGCTGGCCCTCAACTGGCTTGTCTGGAAAAAGGTGCCGGTGGAGCCCGCCGACACCCCGCTCGCGGTGCTGGAAAAGGCGAAAAAGCTGCTGCCCGCCTCCGACTGGGCGGCCGTCACCGACTGGTACGATTATATCCGGTACGGGGAGCCGGAAAAGTTCCCCGCCGAGTCGCTGCCGGTGCTGGAGAAGGCGCTGTCGATGATGGAAAAGGGAAAATAAGGATAAGAAAGACCGGCGGGAACGGTATCCCGCCGGTTTTTTCCATAATGCCTTCCGGCAATCTCACGCCGGCGCGGCTTATGCCTTCTTCCACGGCGCCAGCCCGGTCGCCTCCAGGATCCGCCGGTAGGTGAAATGGTTGAAGAGGGCGATCACCCGCCCGACGCCGACCATCGCCAGGACGGTGCCGAGCCCGATGCCGACGATCTCCCGGGCGAGGGTAAGCCCCAGAATACAGGTGACGCAGATGCTGCAGAGGTCGACGCAGTTTTTGGTAAACCCGACGCTCCGGCCGATGCAGCCGGCGATTGACTGGACGATCCCGTCGCCGGGGTTGGGGATCAGCTGCATATTCAGCGAAAGGGCCGCCCCGACGCCGGTGCAGGCGATCGCGCAGGCGAGCACCAGAAGCCGCGCCGCCATCCCCGCCCCCGCGAAGTCCGGGATGGCGCCCGAGAAGACGTTTAAAAACCGGGTGAAGACCAGGCTTAAGGGGAATTGCAGCGCGTCCTTGAGGAGCGCCGGCCAGAGCTTACCCCACCCCGCCTTCCGGCCGCGGATGAGGTGGATGGCCATCTCGGCGACGACAAAGACGCCGTACAGGATAAAGGTCATGTCCCCGAAATTCTGCCCGGCGATGACCGAGACGCTGTAGGCGACCGAGATGATCGGGCTGACCCCCAGCCCCGCCTTGGTGTTCAGCGTCAGGCCGGCCGCTAAAACCAGCAGCCCGATGAGGTAAAACAGCACCCGAAGCCCATACTCTTTTTTCATACCGATTCCGACACCTGCTTTCTGTCTGAGGTTAAATGACGATGCCGCCGTTGACCCCGACCACCTGGCCGGTGATGAACGCCGATTCGTCCGAGGCGAGAAAGTAAAGGGCGGCGGCTACTTCCTCCGGACGGCCGTTGCGGCCAAGGGGCGCTTCCTCCGCCAGTTCCCCCAGCGTCTCCTCCCCCAGTTCCCGGTTCATATCGGTCAGGATGACGCCGGGGGAGACGCAGTTGACCCGGATGCCGGAAGGGCCCAGCTCCTTGGCGAGCGCCTTGGTAAAGGCGATGACCGCCCCCTTGGCCGCCGAATAGGCCACCTCGCAGGAGCCGCCCGTCTGCCCCCACATCGAGCTGACGTTTAAAATGACCCCGCCCTCGTGCCGGCGCACCATCGACCGCGCCGCCCGGCGGGAACAGTAGAAGGCGGCGTCGATGCCGGCGGCGAATACCCGCCGCCAGTCGGCGTCGGTCAGGTCGGTGAACAGCTTGATCAGCGAGACGGCGGCGTTGTTGACCAGCACGTCCACCGGCCCGAAGGCCGCCTCCGCCGCGTCGAACAGCCTGTCCACCTCCCCGCTCGACGAGACGTCCGCGACCACCGCGGCGGCCGACCCCGGCCGGGCGGCGTTCATCGCTTCCGCCATCCGGGTGATGTTCTCCGGGTGGAGGGCGTTGAGGATCACGTTATCCCCCTCCCGCCAGAACCGCTCCGCCGCCGCCGCGCCGATCCCCCGGCCGGAACCGGTGACCAGGACGTTGCGCGCTTTTTTCTCCATCCCTCATCCCTCCGGAAGTTCATACCGGACATAGGCGAAATACCGGCTGTCGGGGCTCCAGGAGTTGACGTTGATCGTCCCCTGCCCGCCGAACAGCTCCGCCGCCGTGCGGATGTTCCGCCCGTCCGGGTCAAACAGCCGGAGCAGCACGTTTTTGTGGGGCAGGTGCTGCCACGGCTCCAGGTCGCCCCTATGGTAGCTGATCGCCGCGACCTTCTCCCCGTCGGGGGAGATGTGCGGGAACCAGGTGTTCAGGTCCCCGTCAAAGGTCACCTGGGTCTGGCCCTCCCCGTCCGGGCCCATTTTGTACGCCTGCATCAGCCCCGACCGGGTCGACTGGAACCAGATGGTCCCGTCCGGCCCGTACTCCGCCCCGTCGTTGTAGCCGGAGCTACGGGTCAGCTGCCGCTCCTCCCCGCCGGAAACGGGGATGGTGAAGATATCGGGGCCTACCCCCTTCTCCCGGAAGGCGCAGTAGGCGAGCGTCCCCCCGTCCGGCGACCAGCCGTGGAGGTAGCTGGGGCCGGGCGCGTCCGGCGTGACGCAGCGGGGTTCCCCGCCCGCCGCCGGCAGGAGGTAGATGCGGGAAATCCCTTCCCCGTTCCCGCAGCTGATGCCCAGCATCTTCCCGTCGGGGGAGAGGACATGGTCGTTGTTGCAGTTCTGGCAGGCGCCGGTGTCCACATGGGAGACCGCCCCGTCCCGGAGGCTGTACCGCCAGATCAGGCCCCTGGCGTTGAAATAAAGGGACTCCCCGTCCGGCGTCCACTGGGGCGCTTCGATGAGCAGCGGGAAGCGGGCGATCTCCTCCGTATGCCCGGTGGCGGTGTCGTAGGCGCAGAGGATGGAGATATCCCGGTCCCGGCTATCCGGGACAAACCCCGCGCCGCAAGCGGTTTGCAGCTGCATGAAAATCCACCTTTCGGTCAAAAATCTGTCATTATTATTGTACCACACCGGAAGGGAAACCGGAAGAGGGAATTTCGGGCGGGCGGCGTCCCGGGGTTTACCAAAAATTTTCCCGCCTTCCCCACAATTTTCACATTCCGCGGGTATACTGGTAGTTGAAAACAAAAAGTGGAAAGGAAGGATCCCCTATGGTCAAAAAAATTGCCGTCCTCGCGTCCGTCCTGGCTGCCGCCGCGGCCATTGCCGCCGCCGTCCTGGCGGTCGCCTACGCCTGCCGCGCCCGCCGCTGCCGGGAATACTTTTCCTTCGATTTCCCGGAAAACGGCTGACCGGCTGTTGACAACCCGCGCCCCAGGTGGTAAAATATCCTTGTATATGGAAAACAGCGCGGGATGAGTACCATCCTTTCCGGGGCAAAGAGAGCGCGCGGCTGGTGGAAGCGGGCGTCCGGGCGGATGGGAATATGGTCCCGCTTGGGAATTTTTCCCGGCTGTCGCGCCCGAGCGGATCGGTCAGGGCGCGCCGGGCCTGCCCGTTACAGCAGAGGGGCGTCTGACGCGCCCCATAAGGCCGCTTCCCGCAAGGGAGGGGCGAATTGAAGTGGTACCGCGGGCCTCCCGTCTTCAAATGAGAAGACGGGAGCTTTTTGTTTGCGCCGGCAAACGCCCGGCATTCCGGCAGCCGCCCCCGCCCGCTGTTTTCCCAAAATACGGAAAGGATGCTTCAGATGGACAAGAAAAAATTCTATATGACGACGGCCATCGCCTACACCTCCGCCAAGCCCCATATCGGCAACACCTACGAGATCGTCCTCGCCGACGCGATCGCCCGCCACAAGCGGATGGAAGGGTACGACGTCTTCTTCTGCACCGGCACCGACGAGCACGGCCAGAAGATCGAGGAAAAGGCGGAGGCCGCCGGCGTCACCCCGAAGGCGTATGTCGACAGGGTATCCGGCGAGGTCCGCAAAATCTGGGACACGATGAACACCACCTACGACTATTTCGTCCGCACCACCGACGTCCCCCACGAAAAGGCCGTCCAGAAGATCTTTAAAAAGATGTATGAAAAAGGGGACATCTACAAGTCGGAGTACGAAGGGATGTACTGCACCCCCTGCGAGTCCTTCTGGACCGAATCGCAGCTGGTAAACGGCTGCTGCCTCGACTGCGGGCGGCCGGTCCAGCCGGCAAAGGAAGAAGCCTACTTCTTTAAGATGAGCAAGTACGCCGACCGGCTCATCCGGTATATCGAGGACAACCCCGACTTCATCGTCCCCGAGTCCCGCAAGAAGGAGATGATCAACAACTTCTTAAAACCGGGCCTGCAGGACCTCTGCGTCTCCCGCACCTCCTTCAAATGGGGCGTGCCGGTCGATTTTGACCCCAAGCACGTCGTCTACGTCTGGCTGGACGCCCTCAACAACTATATCACCGCCATCGGCTACGACCCCGACGGCCCGTCCGAGCAGTTTGGGAAGCTCTGGCCGGCCGACCTGCACATCATCGGCAAGGATATCCTCCGGTTCCACACCATCTACTGGCCGATCTTCCTGATGAGCCTCGACCTCCCGCTGCCGAAACAGGTCTTCGGCCACCCGTGGCTTTTGTTCGCCGCCGACAAGATGAGCAAGTCCAAAGGCAACGTCATCTACGCCGACGACCTCGTAAACCTGTTCGGGGTCGACGCGGTCCGGTACTACCTCCTGTCGGCGATGCCCTACGCCCAGGACGGCAGCATCACCTATGAATCCTTCATCACCAAATACAACACCGACCTGGCCAACACGCTGGGCAACCTCGTCAACCGCACCGTCTCGATGGCCAACAAGTACTTCGGCGGCGAGCTGCCGGCGGCGATGGTGGAATGCGGACCGGATCAGGAGCTGGCGGACGCCGCCCTCCAGACGGCCGAGGCGGTAAAGGGGTATATGGACCAGTACCACACCGCCGACGCGCTGGCGAAGATCCTGGCGCTGGCCCAGCGGAGCAACAAGTATATCGACGAGACCACCCCCTGGGCGCTGGCGAAGGACGAAGAAAAGCTGCCGCGGCTGCGCACCGTGCTGGCCAACCTTGTCGAGGCGATCCGGTATATCGCCGTCCTGTCGGAGCCGTTCATGCCGGACACCGCCGCCGCGATCCTCTCCCAGATCGGGCTGCCGGACAGCCACCTGGAGGACGGGGAAGCGCTGCAGGCCCTCGCCGTCTTCGGCTCCGCCCCCGCCCGCAGGGTCGGCGAGGCGAAGGCGCTGTTCGCCCGGATCGATGAGAAGGCGATGCTGGAAAAGATTGACCGCGAGATCGTCCAGCCGCAGATCGCCGCCGCCCGGGCGGAAGCGGAAGCGGCCGAAGCCCCCGCCGAAGCGGAAAAGGCGGAAGGGGCCGCTTTCCTCCCGGAGATCACGATCGACCAGTTTGCGAAGATCGACCTGCGGGTCGGCAAGGTCGTCCGCTGCGAGAAGCTGAAAAAATCCCGCAAGCTCTTAAAGCTGACGGTCGACGACGGGAAAGGCACCCGCCAGATCCTCTCCGGCATCTCCAAATGGTACAAGCCGGAAGACCTGGAAGGGAAAAAGGTCATCTTCGTCGCCAACCTCGCCCCGGCCAAACTGGCGGGCGAGCTGTCCGAAGGGATGGTGCTGGCGGCCGACGCTGGGGAAGACGATGTGCGGGTGATGTTTGTGGACGATTCTATTCCCGCCGGCAGCTGCATCCACTGATAAACGGTCTGCGGCCCCCCCGGCCCGCACATCGAATGAAGACTGCCCCTATGGGGCAGAATGAAGCAGCCTCTCCGAGGCCATGAAGCGCATCCCTGCGGGATGCCATGAAGCGCTGCCCCTGCGGGGCAGCATGACGGTATCCCTTCGGGATGATTGAAATGCTTTCCGGAAACGCTGACAGTGCTTATACGCTGTCCCTTTCCGGAAAGCTTTCTTTAAATAAAGGCGCGGGCTTCTTCATGCGGCCCGCAGGGCCGTACTTCATGGCGCGGAGCGCCGCTTCATGCCCGAAGGGCGCTTCATCCTGCCCCGCGGGCCGTCCATCTAATACATCCGAAAACTGATACAGAAAGGAAGCGGTCACTCTGTCCGAATACTTCGACGCGGGGCAGTTCACCCCCCGCTACCACGGCATCTT
>CALXKG010000116.1 GCA_944388825.1 uncultured Clostridia bacterium
GGCAGAACTCCTGAATCCGGTCGTACGGCCGCCGCTCGGCCATCCCGTAGAGGATGGAAAAGCAGTTGACAAAAAAGTGGTGCTTGATCTGGTTTTGCAGGAATTCCAGCTCGGTGCGGGTGCGGCGGAGCTTTTCCTCGTAGATGTCGATCTTGAGCGCGCCGACCTGCTCCTCCAGCCCGTTGAAGGCGTCGGCGACGTCGTCCAGCTCGGCGATCCCGTACCGCCGGGTAAACCGCCGCTCCCCGGCGTACCGGGTCACGTCCCGGCGCAGGGCGTCGATCGGCTGCTGGATATGGCGGCGGAAGTAGTAGATGAGGTAGAAGCAGGCCCCCGCCGTGATCCCGCAGAGCACCAGCACCGAAAGGACGAATATCCCGGCGCTTCCGGGGTCGGGCGTCCGCCTGCTGACGGCGATCAGCCCGGCGCCCATCCCGGTCTTCCGGCAGGCGGTGAGCGCCCGGCCGGTGTCCCCTCTGACTTCCCCGTCCGACAGGGTGAAGCCTTTGTCATAAAAGAGGCTGCCGCCGGTCAGCGGTTCAAAGTCCGCGTCCACCAGCAGGTAGTACCCCTTTTCCGGCGGGACGACGCTGTCCATAAACGAAAAGAGGTTTTCCAGCCTGCACCACCCGGCGATCCGCACCCCGCGGTTCTCGCCGGCGACCACCAGCCAGGGGGAGCCGCCCACCGTCACGATCCGGCTCTGCAGCCCGTCCCCGTCAAACAGCCCCTCTTCCGCATGGACAAAGACCTCTACCGCGCGGTTTTCCCCGTATTCGTCCAGCTCGGACCGCCGGGTCCCGCCGATGCCCCGCCGCTCCGACCAGACATGGAAGGAAAAGCAGGGGTTGACGAGCTTTTGCAGCTGGGAGACGGTGTCCAGCGCCGTCTGGATCCAGTAGGGGGCGAGGATGTCGTTCGGCCGCGCCTGCAGGCTGCGGACCGATTCGTTGCTGGCGAGGGCGGCGGCGATGTAGTAGGTGACCTGCTCATACCCGCGGTCGAGCTGTTCGACCTGGTAGTCCAGTATCGCGTCCAGCTGCTCCTGCTGGTCGTCCTGGGCGCGGTACAGCGTGTAGAGGGTGACGCTGAGGGCGATGAGCGCCACCGGGATCAGCAGCAGGCAGGCGACCTTGAGCAGCCGGATGACCGACCGGCGTTTATGCGTCTTCATGGCCGTGCTCCGCGATATCTTCCGCCCGGTTTTCCCCGTACCGGCGGTATTCCCCCGGCTGGCAGCCGACCTTCTGCCGGAACAGCTTGGAGAAGTAGGAGATATTCCCGTACCCGACCGCCTCGGCCACCTTGCCGACCGGCAGTTCGGTCTCCCGCAGCAGCATCTTCGCCTGGTCCAGCCGCCGCTGCTGGATGTACATCGTCAGCGAGACCCCCGTCTCTTCCTTAAAAAGGGAGCCCAGGTAGTCCGGGTTCATATAGACCAGCCCCGCCAGCTGCGAGCGGGTCAGCTCCTCGTCCAGATGCTCGCCGATGTACTGGCAGACGGTCTGGACGGCGCTGCGCACCCGCCGGCCGCCAGACGCCTGCTCCGGCGGTTCTTCCGCCGGGGCGCGGTACTCGACCCCCAGCGTCCGCATCGCCTTTTTCAGCTTTTCCTCCAGCTCGGCGTACCGCACCGGCTTCAGGAAATAGTCGAAGGCGTGCAGCTCCACCGCCTTGCGGGCGTAGTCGAAGTTGCGGAAGGCGGTGCAGAAGATGGTCAGCGTCTTTTTCCCGGTGTCCCGGATCCACTCCAGCAGCCCCAGCCCCGACAGGTCGGCCATCTCGATATCGGTGATCAGGATGTCTACCCGCTGCCGGGTGAGGATCTCCTTTGCCTCCTCCCCGCTGCGGGCGGTCAGCACCCGGTCGAGCCCCAGGGCCTTGAAATGGACGCCGTGGAGGATGCCGTCCAGCACCTGCCGCTCGTCGTCCACCAGTAAAATGGTCATACCTTCACCTCTATGGCGGCAAACTGCCTAAAATTCTTACCCAATCAGTGTACCATTTTTGCAGAGGAAAATCAAGTACCCCCGGAAAGGAACAATCCGTCCCGGAAAAGTTTCTGTAAAAATTCCGTGAAGTCTGGTATAATGGCGCTGTCAGGCGGGGAAGCGCACGGGCTCCCCGGCCCGAAAATCCCATAACAGGGCAACGGAAAGGAATGGATCGTATGAAAAAACGGATCATCTGCGCGCTGATGGCGGCCGGGATAGCGGCGATGGCGCTCGCGTCCTGCGGCGGCGACAGCTCTTCTTCTTCCTCCGGCAGCTCCGCGGCGGGCGATACCGCCTCTGCCAGCCAGCCGGAAACGGCGGAAAGCGGCGAAACTTCCGCCGAGACCGCGATCGACATGGAGGGCGACCCCTACCACGTCGTCTTCATGTACCTGAATATCTCGGAAGGCGAGGGGTATAACGAAGTGGCCGAAGCGGTCAACGCCCTCTCCCTCGAAGAGATCAACATGGAGACCGAGCTGCTGCCGGTTTCCTACGGCACCTGGGCTTCCACCCTCCAGACGATGCTGGCCTCCAACGAACGGCTGGACCTCTTCTTTGATACGGTCGCCAACGCTCCCACCTCGATCTCTTCCGGCTATATCGCCGACTGGAGCGATTATATCGGCCAGCTGCCGAACGTGGTCGAATACTACGGCGATGAGATGGAAGCCGGCCGGGTCGGCGACTTCATGGCGATCATCGGCGCGGTCAAGGAACGCCCGAACAACTCCGGCATCATCTGCCGCACCGACATCATGGAGGAACTGGGCTACTCGCTGGAAGATTTCGCCGACGTCGATCCCTCCAACCCCGCTTCCTATGACATCTTCGACGAGATGTTCGCCGCCGTCAAGGAAGCCTACCCGGATATGACCGCCATCGCCGGCCAGCAGGCGCTGCCCTCCCTCTGCACCTACGACTCCCTGTCCGACGGGTTCGGCGTGCTGGAGGACCGCGGCCAGACGACCACCGTCACCAACTGGTACGAGTCCCAGCAGTTTAAAGACCTGGTCTCCATCAGCAAGCGCTGGTACGACGCCGGTTACTACTCCGCCGACGCCGTCACCAACCAGGACACCGGCGAGACGCTGTTAAAGGCCGGCAACCTCTTCTCCTTCTTTGTCGGCATCAAGCCCAACACCGCCCAGGAAAAGCTGGCCCAGACCGGCTATGACGTGACCGTTATCCCGGTCGCCGGGCAGACCGTCTACTCCTCCTACGGCTACAACGCCTTCGGCTGGTACCTGGCCAACGCTTCCGAGGACAAGGCCAAAGCCGCCGCCTACTACAACTGGGTCTTCCAGAGCGAGGCGTTCCACGACCTCATCAACTGGGGCATCGAGGGCACCGACTGGGTCGAGGACGAAGAAGGCTTCGCCGCTTACCCGGACGGGATGGACGGCACGAACTACCGCTACCACAACGACCTCGGCTGGATCTACCCCAACCAGACGGTCGGCCACATCTGGCAGGGCAACCCCGCCAACATCTGGGAGATGTATGAGGAAGACACCGCCGCCGCCGTCAAGAGCAAGGCGTTCGGCTTCACCTACGACCCCACCAACGTCACCGACTATGTCATCGCCTGTAACGCGGTCAACTCCCAGTACCAGAAGACCCTCTGGTTCGGCGCGGTCGACAACGTCGATGAGGCGGTCCAGACCTACAACGACGCCCTCTACGGCGCCGGCCTGCAGAAGATCATCGACGAGAAGCAGACCCAGCTGAATGCCTGGCTGGAGGCAAACGGCAGCGCCGAATAACGGCTGCCGGGGTTGTATTGTTCTCTTTAACCTTTTCCGCAACCAGACCGCCGGCCAGCACCGGCGGTTTTCCTTTTATCCCG
>CALXKG010000117.1 GCA_944388825.1 uncultured Clostridia bacterium
GCCCCCTATAAAGCGGTCTGCACCCACGGCTGGGTCGTCGACGGCGAGGGCAAGGCGATGCACAAATCCCTTGGCAACTCCATCTCGCCGGACGAGATCGTAAGCCAGTACGGCGCCGACATCTTCCGGCTGTGGGTCGCTTCCTCCGACTACCACGCCGATATCCGCGGCTCGAAGGAGATCTTCAAGCAGCTGGCCGACGCCTACCGCAAGATCCGCAATACCGCCCGGTTTATCCTCGGCAACCTCTCCGGCTTTAACCCCGATACCGACCGGGTAGCGCCGGAAGCGCTCCAGGAGCTGGACAAGTGGGCGCTCGCCCGCTTTGACGCGGTGCTCCGTGAAGCGAAGGCCGGCTACGACGCCTTTGACTTCCATGTCGTCTATCACGCGGTGCTCAATTTCTGCACCGTCGACCTTTCTTCCTTCTACCTGGACGTCGTCAAGGACCGGCTCTACTGCGAGAACAGGGACAGCGCCCTCCGCCGCTCGGCCCAGACCGTCCTGTACGACATCCTCTCCGGCCTGACCCGGGTGATCGCGCCGGTGCTGGTCTTCACGGCCGAGGAGATCTGGCAGCACCTGCCGCAGTCCGCCGCCCTCGATATGTGCTCGGTCTTCTATAACGACCTGCCGGAGGCCTCCGGCGCCGCGCCGGCCGACCCGGCCCTCTGGGAGACGCTCCTGGCAACCCGCGCGGCCGTCCAGAAGGCGATGGAGTTAAAACGCGCCGCCAAGGTGATCGGCAAGTCGCTGGAGGCGAAAGTGATCCTCCACTGTGACGGCCCCCTTTACGACACCCTCAGGGCCGCCGGCGGCCTCGTCTCCGACCTCCTGATCGCTTCCCAGGTGGAAGTGGCAAAGGGCGGAAACGGGGAAGTGCAGGGCGACCTGGAAGGGCTCTCGGTCACGGTCGAAAAGGCCGTGGGCGGCAAGTGCGCGCGCTGCTGGAAGGTGCTGCCGGAAGTCGGCGCCGATCCGGAATACCCGGACCTCTGCCCCCGCTGCGCCGCCGCGGTGAAAAGCCTTGTCGATCTGACGGTATGACCCTGAACGCCGCGAGGCAGAATACAATCTAACAGTAAACCGCCCTGACCCTTATGAAGACTGTTTCAGACGGGCAGGGCGGTTTTTCAGTCAGGAGAAATGTGAACCATGGAAATCACCAAAAAAGAACCGGAAATGGTGCCCTATCTGGCCCTTGCCCTGGGGGCGCTGCTGGCCTTTCTGGACCAGATCGTCAAACTGGCCGTCCACCGCTGGCTCCGGCCGCTGGGGGACTTCCCGCTGATCGACGGGGTCCTCCACCTCACCTATCTGGAAAACCGGGGGATGGCCTTCGGGATGATGCAGGGGCAGAAGTGGCTGCTCATCTGGGTGACGGCCTTTGTGCTGCTGCTGCTCATCGCCGCGATCATCTTCGGCAAGATCCGGCACACCTCCACCCTTGTGACCACTTCCATCATCATCGGCGGCGGGGTGGGCAACCTGATCGACCGGGTCTACCGGGGGTATGTGATCGACTATATCAACCTGGAGATCATCCACTTTGCGATCTTCAATCTGGCGGATATCTGCGTCACCTGCGGGACGGCGGTGCTGCTGGTCCTGCTCGCCCGGGAGATGCTGGCGGAGGAAAAAGCCAGAAAACAGGCGGCAAAGGGGGCATAAGATGGACGGAGAAACGCTGCGGCTGACGGCGGGGGCGGAAGACGCCGGCAAGCGGCTGGACGGGTGGCTGGCCGAGCGCTGCCCGGGGCTGACCCTCAGCTTTATTCAAAAGCTGCTGGAGACAGGGCAGGTGACGGTTAACGGCGCGCCCTCCGGAAAAAAGGACAAAAACCGCCCGGTCGCGCCGGGAATGGAGCTGGCGGTTACGCTGCCGGAGCCGGAGCCGCTGGAGCTTAAGCCGGAAAATATCCCGCTCTCTATCGTCTATGAGGATGAAGACCTGCTGGTCGTCAACAAGCCCAAGGGCATGGTCGTCCACCCGGCCCCCGGGCACAGCACCGGGACGCTGGTCCATGCCCTCCTTTACCACTGCGGGGACTCCCTTTCCGGCATCAACGGGGTGCAGCGCCCCGGCATCGTCCACCGGATCGACCGGGACACCTCCGGGCTTTTGATGGTGGCGAAATCCGACCGGGCGCATCTGGGGCTGGCTTCCCAGATCCAGGCCCACTCCTTCCAGCGCACCTATGAGGCGGTCGTCTACGGCAATATCAAGGAGGAGGGCGGTACCCTCCGTGACTGGCTCGGCCGGTCGAAAACCGACCGCAAAAAGATGGCGGTCGTCCCGCCCACGGCGCCCGACGCCCGGGAGGCGGTCACCCATTTTACCGTGCTCGAGCGGTTTGAGAATTTCACCCACGTCCGGCTGCGGCTGGAGACCGGCCGCACCCACCAGATCCGCGTCCAGATGGCCCACTTTGGGCATCCGGTGGCGGGGGACCCGGTATACGGGCCGGGGAAGGTCATCACCGAACTGAAGGGGCAGTGCCTCCACGCCCGCACCCTCGGCTTTACCCACCCGGTGACGGGGGAATGGATGGAATTTACCTCCCCGCTCCCCGACTATTTCACCCGCTTCCTCACAAAGCTCCGCCGGGGGAATACCCCGCAGACGATGGCGGGCGTCCTGATGGTCTGCGACTGCGACGGGACGCTGCTCTGCCGGGACGACACCCTGCCGGAAGAAAACATCCGCGCGGTCGAGGCGTTCCAGGCGGCGGGCGGGCGGTTCACCCTTGCGACCGGCCGCCCCTGGCCGATGGTCAAGCGGTTTGCGGAGCGGCTTTCGATCACTGCGCCGATGGTGCTGCTAAACGGCGGGATGATCTACGACCCGGTAGAGGAAAAGCCGCTCTGGTACGCGCAGCTCCCGGAACAGGTCAAGCCGCTGGTCCTGCAGGTGATGGAGGACTTTCAGGACGCCCCCGGCGGCGTCCCCGGCATCGAGGTCTTCGCGCCGGATATGATCTACCTGCTCAACTGGCACCCCTATATGCAGTGGCATCTGATCGACCGCTACCCCGTCCCGTTTGAAAAGGCGGGCTTTGAAAAGGTCGCAAACCTCCCCTGGTGCAAGCTGATGTTCGACTGCGACGCGGAATATATGGAAAGTTTGATAAAATATCTGGACAAGCAGGGGCTTTCGGGTGTACAATTAGTGAGAAGCGACCGGATGCTGTACGAAGTCCTGCCGCAGGAAAGCGGAAAGGGGCGGGGGGTCCGGCGGCTGTGCGAACTGCTGGGCCAGCCGGAAGATGCCCTCGCCGCGATGGGCGATTTTGACAACGACCGGGAAATGATGGCGATGGCGGCGTTCCCGATGGCCCCCGCAAACGCCTCCCCCGAGATCAAAGCCCTTTCCGCCCTGGTGACCGGGGCCGACAACGCCTCCGGCGCGGTGGCCGAAGGGATTGCGTATATCATGCGGAACAGGGCCGGGATCTTCCGATCCGGCAAAAGAAAGGAATGATTTGTCTATGGAACGCGCAGAGAAGTTAAAACTCCAGAAAATCGCGGCCAGGATCCGCCTCGGCGTCATCGAGGGGACTTACCACGCCAAATCCGGCCATCCGGGCGGCTCTTTGTCGATCGCCGACACCCTTGCTTACCTCTACTGGGAAGAGATGAACGTCGACCCGGAAAACCCCAGGATGGAAGGTCGGGATAAGCTGGTCCTCTCCAAAGGCCACTGCGCCCCCGCCCTCTACGCGGCGCTGGCAAACCGCGGCTACTTCCCGGTGGAAGAGCTTCAGACCCTCCGCCACATCGGCTCCCGCCTCCAGGGCCACCCGAACATGAACGACACCCCCGGCGTCGAGATGTCCACCGGTTCGCTGGGGCAGGGCGTTTCCACCGCCTGCGGCATGGCGCTTGCCGCCAAGGTTAAGGGCGAGCCTTCCCGCGTGTATACCATTTTGGGCGACGGTGAGATCGAAGAGGGCCAGGTCTGGGAAGCGGCGATGTTCGCCGCCCAGTATAAACTGGACAACCTCGTCGCCATTATCGACAACAACAACCTCCAGATCGACGGCCCGATCACCGAGGTCATGTCCTCCTACCCGATCACCGATAAGTTCGCCGCCTTCGGCTGGCATGTGATCCCGGTCGACGCCCACGACTTCGACCAGCTGGAAGCCGCTTTTAAAGAGGCGCGGACGGTGAAGGGCAAACCCACCGCGATCATCCAGAAGTCGGTTAAGGGCAAGGGCGTTTCCTTTATGGAAAACCAGGTCTCCTGGCACGGCACCGCCCCGAACGCCGAACAGTATGAACAGGCGAAGGCGGAACTGACCGCCGCCCTCGAAGCGCTGGAGCAGGAATAAGGAGGCAGAGCAAGATGGCTGACGTTAAGAAAATTGCGACCAGAGAATCCTACGGCAACGCCTTAAAGGAACTGGCCCCGAAATATCCGAACCTTGTCGTTTTGGACGCCGACCTCGCGGCCGCGACCAAGACCGGCATCTTTAAAAAGGCGTACCCCGACCGTTTCTTTGACTGCGGCATCGCCGAAGCGAACATGATGGGGGTCGCGGCCGGCCTTGCCGCCTCCGGCATGACCGTTTTCGCCTCCTCGTTTGCGATGTTCGCGGCCGGCCGGGCGTTTGAGATCGTCCGCAACTCGATCGGCTACCCCGGGCTGCCGGTCAAGATCGGCGCGACCCACGCCGGCATCTCGGTCGGCGAGGACGGCGCGACCCACCAGTGCTGCGAGGATATCGCGCTGATGCGCGCCATCCCCGGCATGACCGTCATCGTCCCGGCCGACGACGTCGAGGCAAAGGCGGCGGTCGAGGCCGCGATCAACCATGACGGCCCCGTTTACCTGCGGTTCGGGCGGCTGGCGGCCCCGGTCTTCAACGACCCCGAGACCTACCATTTCGAGATCGGGAAGGGGTTGACCCTCCGGGACGGGAAAGATATCACCATCGCCGCCACCGGCCTGATGGTCGCCGAGGCGATGGAAGCGGCGAAGGCCCTCGAGGCGGAGGGGATCGACGCGCGGGTGCTGAACATCCACACCATCAAGCCGCTGGATGAGGAACTGATCCTGAAGGCCGCGTCCGAGACCGGCAAGATCGTCACCGTCGAGGAGCATTCGGTCATCGGCGGCCTCGGCAGCGCCGTCGCGGACGTCTGCGCGGCGAAGTGCCCCTGCCAGGTCGTCAAGATCGGCGTCAACGACGAGTTCGGCCAGTCCGGCCCCGCCGCCGACCTCTTAAAGCTCTACGGGCTGTCGGCGGAAAACATCGTCAAGACTGTGAAGGAAACCCTCGGCAAATAATCCCCATAGGCAGATCCCCGGGCGGGCCGTGTCAGACAGCCCGCCTTTTTTGCGCTTTTTCCGCCTTGACAAAGCGCCCCAAACCCGGTATAATGATATTTGTGTCTGAACACCGTCCCTGGGAACCCCGGGGGCGGTAGTTTCTATAATCGAACAAATGCGAAAGGGATGCTGCCGATATGAAAAACGCCAGAGAGATCGTGCTGACCCCCGAGGGGCTGCAGAAGTTACAGGATGAGCTGGACGAGCTCAAACTTGTCAAGCGCAAAGAGATTTCCGAACAGCTGAAAGTCGCCCGTTC
>CALXKG010000118.1 GCA_944388825.1 uncultured Clostridia bacterium
CGGATATACCGCCCGGTCTGCCGGAAGCCCTCCGCCTGAAGCGCAAACCGGGCGGATGAGAAAAGCCCCGCCACCGCCTCCGGGCTGTGGTCATGGACGAGGTTGTGCGCGGCGGCGTGGTAGATGCCGCAGGCGGCGGTATACACCGCCCGCCCCGCCGCCTCTTGACTGAGCAGCGGCAAAAGGGGCGCAAGGCTCCCGACATACGGGACGGTGTCATAGTAAAACTGCACCAGTTCCGCCGGGTCCCAGTGGGACAGCTCCGCCCACCCGGACACGAACCCACAGCTCCGCCCCCGCTCCGGCAGCCGGTCGAGCAGCCCGCTGTAGGCGGTGAGGTCGGCCGCCTCCACCCGGTCTAAGATCAAAACCGCGTCGATGTCGCTCCCCGGCCCGGCCTCCCCCCGGGCGAAGCTCCCCTGCAGGCCGATAAACCGGACCCGCCGGCCGAACCGTTCCTGAACGGCGGCAATATATTCCCGCATCCATCCTTCGATCGAAAAGCCCATACCCTGCTCCTTCCTGTCCGCCCTGCGCGGGCAAAAAAGCCGGGCGGCGCCGCCCGGCATCCATCTCTCCCCCTATTATACAAAACGGCGCACAAAAAAGCAAATACCCCTTTTGTATTCCCTGCTATAATTGCAAGTTATGGGAGAAGATGCTATAATAAAAGAAAACGCCCTGTTTGCCCCGCCCGCCGAATAGACGGCGAGGGAGACCGAACCCGTCTGCATCCTGTAACCGGAAGGAGCGAATTCTATGGAACTGCGCCTTTTGCGCTACTTCCTCGCGGTCGCGCGGGAAGGGAACATCACCAAAGCCGCCGGCGTACTGCACATCTCCCAGCCCGCCCTTTCCAAACAGCTGGCCGGGCTGGAAGCGGAGCTGGGGCAGCCGCTGTTCCTGCGGGGCAGCCGGAAGGTGACGCTGACCCCTTACGGGGAGCTGCTGGCCCGGCGGGCGCAGGAGATGCTCGACCTTGCCGACCGCACCCGGGCGGAATTCGCCCGCCCGGAAGAGACGGTCACCGGCGACCTGCGGGTCGGCTGCGGGGAAGGCCGGCCGGTCGGGCTGGTCGCCCGGACGATAACCCGGATGCACCGGGTCTACCCGGCGGTGCTGTTCCACCTCTTCACCGGCCTGTCGGGCGAGGTGCTGGAAAAGCTGGCGGCGGGGAAGCTGGACTTCGGGACGGTCAACGCCGCCGCCAGCCTGGAGGGGCTAAACTTCCTCCGCCTGCCGCTGCCCGACCGCTGGGGGGTGGTGATGCGGCGGGACGACCCCCGGGCGGCCTGGGACAGCGTAGACGCCGGGCAGCTTGCCGCCCTCCCGCTGATCGTCTCCCGCCACGCCCTTCTCCGCAACGAGCTGTCGGGGTGGCTGGGGGGAAGTATGCAGGCGCTCCAGATCGTTGCCACCTGCGATATGCACCGCAACGCCTCCCTGCTGGTGCGGGCGGGGATGGGGTACCTGCTCTCTTACGACCTCCCCCTCTCGGACGACGCCCTCTGCTTCAAGCCCCTCTCCCCGTCCTGCCCTTCGGCGGCCAGCCTGGTCTGGCGGGAAGACGGGCCCCTCTCCCCCGCCGCGGAAGCCTTCCTGCGGATGATGCGGGAAGAGGCCGGCGGCAGCGGCCTGTAACACCACGCCCCCTCGTATTCCACAGAAAGGATACCTTATGAACACCCCTGCCCTCTCCACCGCCCGCCTGACCCTCCGCCGGTTCACACCGGACGATTTAGACGCCCTCTTTGCGATCTACCGCGACCGGCAGGCCAACCGTTTCCTCCCCTGGTTCCCGGCGGAGACGGCTGCGGACGCGGCCCGTTTCCTCGAAAGCCATTACCTCTCGGTCTACCGGCAGCCCGCCGGTTACGCCTACGCCCTCTGCCGGAAAGCGGACAATATCCCCATCGGCTACATCAAAGCGGAGGTCTCCCCGCCCTACGACCTGGGGTACGGCCTGCTGCCCGCCTTCTGGGGGAAGGGGTACGCCGCCGAGGCGGGGGCGGCGGTCATCGCGCGGCTGCGCCTGGACGGCTTCCCCTACGTCACCGCGACCCACGACCGGCTAAATCCCAATAGCGGCCGGGTGATGCAAAAGCTGGGGATGGCCTACCGCTATTCCTACCGGGAACAGTGGCAGCCCAAAGACATCCCGGCCGTCTTCCGGATGTACCAGCTGAATTTGGACGGGGACGAAACCCGCGTCTACCGCGGATACCAGGAAAAGTACCCCTTTTTTATCGAAAACCTGTAAAACGCAGCTGCCGCGGAGAAATTTCCCCGCGGCAGTTTTTTTATTCCAATGCATCCATATACCGGAAAAATTCTCCCATCGGGTCGTCCTGCACTTCCGCACCCCGAGCGCCGAAGACCATCGTCTCCTTTTTCTCCGGCGTGTAGGCGGGCCAGACAAGCCCCTCCGCCGACGGGACGCCGGTGCGGACAAAGCTCCCCCAGAACGCCCGGTAGGTCTTTGCGATCTCCTCCTGTTCCGGATGGGCGACGATCCCGAGCTGCAGCGGCAGGTCAGCGGTATGCCAGGCGTACCGCTTATCCGTCACGGCCGTGTCCCGATAGGGGGAACCGGCGGTGATCAGATAATGGTAGACCGGCGCGCCGCTCCCCTTTGCCATCGCTTCCGCCTGCCGGTGGGCGCCGCCGCCCAGGAAGTTGCGGGCGGACACGATCCGATGATAGGCGTGGTCGGGGGAAATGCCGGGGTCCATTTTTTTCAGCAGCCGGACCGCCTCTTCCACCTGCGGCCGGGTCATCGGCGCGTAGTCCATACCCGGCCTGCCCAGTTCATCCGCCAGGTTTTCCCAGCCGATGGAGAAGGTCTCCGGCGGCGCAAACGCCGCCATTTCCTCTACGGAAGCGCCGACCATCAGCGGGACGCCGGCCGCCGACGGGTAAACGGCAAAATCCCCCGTCCGGTTCGGCATGAGATGGACGCCGTCCGCCACCGGCGCGTAACCGCCCAGCCCCAGGCCGACCGCCTCCCGCAGCTTTTCCGCCGGAAGCGCCTGGAGCCTGTCCAGCTCATGTACGCCCACCCCGGCCCGTTCCAGAAACCGGCGGGCGTCTTCCGCCGCTTCCGCCCTGCCGTACAGGCCGACCGGGTTGGAACCGCTCTCCACAATGGCCTGCCGGAACAGGCCTTTCGCCTCTTCCATCGCCAGCAGGTGGCTGACCTTCATCCCGCCGCCCGACTCGCCCATGATGGTGACTTTTTCCGGGTCTCCGCCAAAGGCGGCGATGTTGTCCCGCACCCATCGGAGCGCCAGGACAAGGTCGAGCATCCCGGCGTTGCCGGAATCCCGGTATTTTTCGTCAAAATCCCCCAGATAGAGCGCCCCGAAGGCGTTTAACCGGTGGTTGGCGCTGACCAGCAGGATCTGCTGTTCCCGCACCAGCCGGTCGCCGCCGGTGGCGATCGAGCCGGAATTGGTGGTAAATCCGCCGCCGTGGATATAAAAGAGGACCGGCAGCTTCCCCTCCAGCGACGGGGTCAGGACGTTGACCACCAGACAGTATTCCCCCTGCCGTTCATCCAGCACCCCCTGCAGTTCCGGGCGCCCGCCGCTGAAATATTCCCGGAAAGCGGCGCTGGCGGCGACGCTCTCCCCCAGCTGGACGGCGATTGGGCCGTTTCTGGTGCAGTCCCGCACCCCTTCCCAGCTTTCCGTCGGGACAGGGGCCATGAACCGGCGGCCGGGGCCGCAGTCCCCGCCGTAGGGGATGCCGCGGAAGATCGCGACGCCTTCCCGGGTCTCTCCCATTACCTTACCGGTGCGGATCTCCACGACCGGGTTCTTTTCCGTCACCATACCGTCTCCCCCTTTATTCCTGCTCCGCCAGCCAGGCGTCCAGCTGGCGCTGTTTTTCATCTATGATCGTCTGCAAACCGGAATTATAAAGCGCTTCGTTAAAGACGGGGATATTTTCATCCGGATCCATCGAACCGGTCAGCAGCGCGACATAATACTGGTCGACGACCGCCGAACAGGCCGCAACTTCACTGGCGACCGACGAACCGTCGTAGTTAAAGCCGTTGGCCTTCGACAGCAGGATATCCTCGGTGTTGAAGACCTCGTACTGTTCCCAGACGTCGGGGTCGTTGCCCTCCCAGGCGTGTCCGGCCATCTGGTTGGGATAGATCCAGCCGAAGTCCTGATGATAGCCGACATTTCCCGCATCGACCCCTTCCGGATACCCGGCGGTGCCGTCTTCCTTTTCCTCCCAGTCGACGCCCTCGACGCCCCAGTTGATGAGGTCGTTGAATTCCCTGCTCTGGTACATCCAGTTCATGAATTCCGCCGCCTTTTCCGGGTCTTCCGACGCGGCCGAAATGGAATAGATACAGCCGATGATGTTGGAGCTGTACTTGCCCTTTTTCCCGATCTGGATAACGTCCACCGGATAACCGGTCTGCGCTTCCACTTCAACGTTGGTATTGGGTTTGATATGCGTAAAGTAGCTGAACAGGTTGCCGGCCCGCATCAGCATCGCGCCGGTGTCGGTCGTCGTCGCAGCGTCGGCCGATTCATAACCCGCCTCGAACCAGCGGCGGCCAATGGTGCAGAAATTATAGAACTGGTCGCTTTCATACCAGTTGGTGACATCGGTCGTCTGGCCGTAATTTTCCAATACGCCCAGGAAATCGTTCAGTCCATCCACCCAGGTATTCTGTACCTGGACGCCCAGATATCCCGAAAAGATGGTCATATCCGGATGGGCTTCCTTGGCGGCGGCAAACAGGGCATCCAGCTGGGAGAAGCTGTCGTAATCGTCCGGGTCGATGACGATATCCGCCGCATCTACGCCGATCTCTTCCATGATATCGCGGCGGACGACCAGCCCGACCGGGTTGACCCGCTCTTTATGCAGCGGCAGCCCGGCCAGGAAATCGGTTTCGGGGAAATAGGCGGCGTAGGCGTCGTCTCCCAGCCCCTCGATTGCCTCGGACAGGATATCCGTATAGGGGTTTAAGTTGAGCAGGTAGCCGCTGGCAATCGAACTGGTCAGCGTAGCGCTGGCAATCGGCACCAGGTCAAGATCTTCATTCGCTGCCATCTGCATATTCAGGGTCTGCTGCAGCGTGCCCAGTGTCTGCATATTCAAGTCGACTTCCATATTCAGCTCAGAAAGGGCCAGATCGCTGACAGCCTGCTTCACGGCATCCGACCCGGTGCCTTCCGCCGCCACAACCAGGACCATATGCAGCAGATACGGGTCTTCCGCCGTTTCCGCAGAAACTTCTTCAGAATCTTCCACAGAAACCGGGGTGGACTCTTCGGAAGACGCGGGCGTTTCCGCCGTGCTTTCGCCGCCATTTCCGCAGGAAGCGAGGGAGAGGGTGAGAAGGGACGCCAGTAAAAGGGACAGAACGGAACGTTTATGCATCTGGATACTCTCCTTTTCCGATTGCAAAGCCGTGATTTTATTTTTACTTTGCAATTTACTTTATTTTTAGTATAAACGTCTTTATGCCAAAATACAATCCACACAATTCACAAACTTGTGCCGTTAAAAATGTATATTCCGTCCATACAGGCAAAAAAACAGCAGGCACCCCGCCTGCTGCATAAACATTTACTAAATTTTACCGGACGAGCATTTCCATTTCGACCTCGATATGCCGGACATACGCCGCCGGTTTATCCAGCAGCTCCTCCATCAGCCGGACCGCCGCGTCCGACAACACCGCCGTATCCGACCGGAAGGTGGTAAACAGCCCCGCCTCCGGAACATAGGGGATATCGTCAAACCCGACCAGCGGGATCACGCCCGGCCGGCCGAA
>CALXKG010000119.1 GCA_944388825.1 uncultured Clostridia bacterium
GCTCCGACTGGGAGGCGGTCAGTAATTTAGCCGGCCGCCTGCCGAAGGTGCGGGTGGTCCCGGCCGGCGGGGAGACCAGGCAGCAGTCGGTCGAGAACGCGCTTTCCTGCCTTTACCCCCTCTGCGATATGGTCGCGATCCACGACGGCGCGCGGCCGCTCGTCCGGCCGGAGGATATCGCCAAAACGATCGCGGCGGCGAAGGAGACGGGCGCCGCGGTGCTGGGGGTGATGGCGAAGGATACGATCAAGCAGGTAGAAAATGGGCTGGTCCTTTCGACTCCCGACCGGGCCGGGCTGTTTGTCGCCCAGACGCCGCAGGTCTTCTCCCTCCCCGCCTACCGGGCGGCGCTTGCGGCGGCAAAGGAAGCGGGGGCCGACCTGACCGACGACGGGCAGCTGTTTGAGCGGATGGGATGGCCGGTCGCCGCTGTCACCGGCCACTACGACAACATCAAGATCACGACGCCGGAGGATATCCCGATGGCGGAAGCGCTTTTAAGCCTCCAGCCGGCGTGGGAGACGGATACAGACGAGGAGGACTGGTAACATGACGGATTTCCGGATTGGGCAGGGCTACGACGTCCACCGGCTGGCGGAAGGGCGGAAGCTGATTCTGGGCGGGGTGGAGATCCCCTATGAAAAAGGGCTGCTGGGCCATTCGGACGCCGACGTCCTCGCCCACGCGGTGATGGACGCGATACTGGGGGCCCTGGCGCTGGGCGACATCGGCCAGCATTTCCCCGACACCGACCCCGCCTTTGCTGGGGCGGACAGCATCCGGCTTTTACAGGCGGTCGTCCGGCTGATTGGCCAGAAGGGCTGGCAGGTGCACAATGTAGACGCGACGGTCGCCGCCCAGCGCCCGAAGCTCGCTCCCTATATCGGGGAGATGCGGGTGCGGCTGGCCGACGCGATGAAAATCCCGGTCGACCGGGTCAGCGTCAAGGCCACCACCGAGGAAGGGCTCGGCATCACCGGAAACGGCGATGGGATGACCGCGACGGCGGTCTGCCTGCTGGCGCGCGCGGACGGATAATGGAGTGGCTTCCTTTGGCAGACGGCAGTTACGGCTCGTGCTGGCAGCCGGTAAGCCGTGAAAGGTGAAAGTGCCCTTTCGGGACGTTTCCGGTACAGATTATCGTCTGTTGAAGCCGGAAACGTCCCGTTTTTCATGCGCGAAGTGTGCCTTCATGCACACCGCAGGCGTGCGCCTCATCCCCCAGCCGGCGCACTTTTTCCCATTTTGCCGCATACCCTATGGTGTATCTGAAAATTCAATATTAGAAAGTTTTCAGATACACCCTAAAGGTAGAATACCAGAAAAGGGGGCGTTTGGCCATGCAGACGCTGTTGACAGTCCAGTCGTTGACCTATGCCCAAAAGGGGCAGAAGCTGCTCGACCGGCAGTGGATAAAATCCTCCCTCCGCCGGACGCCGGAGCGGTATGCGGCGCGGGGGTGCAGCTATGGGCTGCTGGTCCGGGGGGATGGGGCGGAGGCCCGGCGGATCCTGGAGGGGTACGGGATCAAAGTGCTGGGCGCCTACCCGTATCCCGAGCGGGGAGGGGAGTAGGATGGCGGTATATTTTGACCACGCGGCCACCTCCTACCCCAAGCCTGCCCTGGTCGTCCGGGCGATGGAGGAGGCGCTCATCCTCTACGGCGGAAACCCCGGCCACGGCGGCCACCGGATGGCGATGCGGGCGGCGGGGAAGCTGTTCGCGGCGCGGGAGGCGGCAGCGGGGCTGTTTGGGACCGAGACGGAAAACCTTGTCTTTACCCCCGGCTGCACCTTTGCCCTCAACCTCGCCATCAAAGGCGCGATGGCGGAAGGCGGGCGGCTGCTGGTCTCGATGTACGACCACAACGCCTCCCTCCGGCCGGCGGCGGCGCTGGAGCGGGCGGGAAAGTGCGCCGTCGGTTACTTCCCGGTCTATGAAGGGGACGACGGGCGGACGCTGCGCCAGCTGCGGCAGATGTGGACGCCCGACGTGCGGGCGGTCGTCTGCACCCACGCCTCCAACGTCACCGGTTATCTGCTGCCGGTACGGGAGATCGCGGAGATGGCCCACCGGTATGGCGCGCTGTTTATCCTGGACGCCGCCCAGACGGCGGGGGTCCTCCCAGCCACCCTGCGGGAAACCGGGGCGGATATCCTATGCGCCGCCGGCCATAAGGGGCTGCTGGGCCCGATGGGCGTCGGGGTGCTGGCGATGCGGGCGGGTGTCCGGCTGCCGCCGCTCATAGACGGCGGGACGGGGATATACTCGCTGGATCAGGGGATGCCGGAGGAAAGCCCCGAGCGGTATGAAGCGGGGACGGTCAATTTTCCCGGCATCTTCGCGCTGGCGGCCGGCATCCGGGAGGTCAGGCGCCGGGGGCTTTTGGGCATCTACCGGCGGGAAGCGGCCCTTGCCCGGATGTTTGCAGAGGGGCTCCGGGGTGTCGACGGCGTCCGGATCGCCGGACGCGGATTCCGCGAAGGGGAGAACACCGCCACCGTCAGCTTCAACATCGGGGGGATGGACGCCGCGCAGGTTTCGGAGGCCCTCAGCCGAGAAGGGTATATGCTGCGGGGCGGCTACCACTGCGCCGGGATGATCCACGCCCTCCTCGGCACCGAAAAGGGCACCGTCCGGTTTTCCTGCGGGCCGGGCAACACGCCGGGACAGGTGGCGGGGCTTCTGTCCGCCGTTAAAAAAGTTGCGCGAACCGGTTGAAATTGCCCCAAAATCTTGCTACAATAAGAAAGGGTATATCTGAAAACTTCCGGATTGAATTTTCAGATCCCTCTGGGGAATAACGGGGGACCAGGCTTTATAAAACCTTTGCAGTTTTGTGACATTCCGTCTGGTTTTTGCTGTTATGATAATCATGCCGGGGGTGCCCCGGGACGGAAATCAACGAGGTGACGCAAATGAATGTGCTCGAACGGTTCGGGCTGGAGCTGATGAGTACGCTGGCCCAGACCTGGGACGGGCTGCTGATGGCGATCGGGGACTATAACATCCTGTTTGATACGCTGGACATCGCGGTCATTGCCTATATCATCTATAAGGTCATACAGATCGCCCGGGAGACCCGCGCCGGGCAGCTGGTGCGGGGTATCCTGCTGCTGGCGGCCCTTTACGCCGCCTCTTACATCTTTGGGCTGAACACCACCAAGTGGCTGTTGGAACGGGTCATCGAGATCGGCATCATCGTCGTCTTCATTATCTTCCAGCCGGAGGTCAGAAGCGTCCTGGAGCGGGTCGGGCGGTCGAAGCTGTCGGTCCTGCCCTTCGCCCACAACGAGGAGGCCTTCCGCCGGGCGACCCTTTGGGGGGAACCGATCGAGGTCATCTGCGAGTCGGCCCAGCGGCTTTCGATCACCGCCACCGGCGCGCTGATCGTCATCGAGCGGGAGGTCAAGCTGGGCGACCAGATCCGGACCGGCGTCGTCATCGACGCGGTCCCAAGCGTCGAGCTGATGGGCAACATCTTCTTCAAAAACTCCCCCCTGCACGACGGGGCGATGATCATGCGGGACGGCAAGGTCTACGCGGCCGGCTGCTTCCTCCCCAAGCCCAAACAGGAACAGGACATCGATAAAAACCTCGGCTCCCGCCATCGGGCGGCGATCGGCATCAGCGAGGTTTCCGATTCGCTGACCGTCGTCGTCAGCGAGGAGACCGGCGGCATCTCGCTGGCGGTCAACGGGCGGCTGATCCGCAACCTGTCGGTGGACAAGCTGCGGCAGACGCTGGACTACTACCTGCTGCCCCAGAAGACCGAGGAAAAGGCCGAGCGCAAGACGTCGATCCTCCGGCGTCTCGGCGGCAAGGGAAGGGAGTGATCGGCTTGGCACGGAAAGTGAAAAACCCCCAGCCCGACGGGAGCCGGGTGGAGGAGAAGGCCCCCCGCCGGTTCAGCTTCCAGGCGCTGTTTAACAACAACCGCTTTGTCGCGGTCCTGTCGGTCGTGCTGGCGGCGATCGCCTGGTTTGCGATCTACCTGCAGAATACCCCCAACTCCAACGCGACGATCACCAACGTCCCGGTCACGATCAGCTATGAGAATTCGATGGCGCAGGACCTGGGGCTGGAGATCATCGGCGAGCAGCAGATGACCGTCGACGTCAATGTCACCGGCGCCCGCTATGCCGTCCGCAGCCTGGACGCCGACGACTTTACCGCCCGCATCTCCCTCTCGTCGGTCACCCGGGCGGGGACCTATACCCTGTCCATCCAGGTGATGCGCAACGAGGTGAGCGACGAGTACGCGATCACCTCCTGGACGCCGGAAGAGGTGCAGCTGACCTTTGACCAGATTGTCACCCGCACCTTCCCGATCGAGGTGAGCGCCCCCGGGCTGACCGCCGCCGAAGGGTACCTGATGGAGACCCCTTACGCCGATATCGACTATGTGACCGTCACCGGGCCGCAGGCCGAGGTCGACCGGATCAGCCGCTGCGCCGTCAACCTGTCGGCCGAGCAGACCCTGTCCGAGACGCTGACCACCACCGGCACGCTTGCTTTCTATGACGAGGCGGGCACGGCGATCGAAAGCGGCAACCTGGAGTACGACCATGAGACGGTCACGGTCACCATCCCGATCTACAAGACCCGGACGCTGGACCTCCAGGTCGAGTTTGTCAACGTCCCCCGCGGCTTCCCGATCGAGCAGCTGGGGTACACCCTGTCGCGGGATACGATCCTGGTCGCTTCCCCGAGCGAGACGATCGACAACATCGACGCGATCACCGTCGGGCCGGTCGACTTCAGGGAGATCGACATCGGGACCGAGATCACGCTGGACATTACGCTCAACGCCGGCCTCAAAAACGTCGAGAATGTCGATTCGGTCACCGTCACCTTCCCGTCCTACGGATTGACCTCCCGGACGATGGAGATGAACCGGGACAACTTTGTCATTGAAAACCTGCCCAGCGGATATACGGTCGACGTGCTGAGCACCGGGCTGGAGAACATCCGGATCGTCGGGGATTCGTCGATCGTCGCCGATCTGACGGCCGAGGACCTGGTCGGGACGATCGACCTGTCCCAGTACTCGATCAGCCGCGGGCAGTATACCGTTTCGGTCAAGATCTATGTGCAGGGCCGCGTCCTCGCCTGGGCGGTCGGCAACTACACGGTCGAGATCGAGGCGACCCCGCCGGAAGCCGCCGAAAGTACCCAGACGGGAAGCTGAGTGTGGGTGAAAGAAAAGAGAGGGCGTTAAAACCCTCTCTTTTTGCATGGATCAACCGGTTGCAGCTTAATTTATAGGAGGGTGTCGGGACGTGGGTTTAAACCCGGGCAGGTTTATATCCGCATCCGAATTTTGAGACATATCCATATAAAGAAGGAAGATACGGGGAGCAGGCCGCCACGAAAAAGTGAAAACCCCCTTGACAAACCCGCCCCCGCTGTGCTAAACTTACCCTTGTAAATGCGATGAAGGGGAGAGTACCGTCCAGGGCGGGCCTGAAAGAGAGCTTCCGGAAGCTGAAAAGGAAGCGGGCGTCCGGGCAGGGAAGGTAGCCCCGGAGCGGCGCACCGAAGCGGGAACGGTTGAGGATGCGACAGGTCCGCCTGTTACAGCGGGGCAGTATATTTTGTACTGGCTGAGGCCGGGCGCCGCGAGGGCCCGGTGAACTGAAGTGGTATCGCGTATTGACGCCTTCAGAGAGGGAAAGCCTCTTTGGGGCGTTTTTTGTTTGCTGCGGCGTACCGGCCAAAAAGCGGCCGGGCGCGCCCAAAAGAAAGGGAGTGACGTATATGGCGCTGGACGGCGCGTTCCTCCATACCATCCGAAATGAAATCGAAAATGCCGCCCTGGGCAGCCGGATCGACCGGATCTACCAGCCTTCCCGGGAGGAGATCTGTTTCCTGCTGCGGTCCCGCGGCTGGTCGGGCAAACTCCTCCTTTCGGCCGGGGCCGATTCCCCGCGGATCCATTTTACCCGTCAGGAGATCGAAAACCCCAAATCCCCGCCGATGTTCTGTATGCTGCTGCGCAAGCACCTGTCGGGGGCGAAGCTCGTCTCGATCCGGCAGCTGGGGATGGACCGGGTCCTTTATCTTGACTTTGACACCCGCAACGAACTGGGCGACCCGGTGACGGTTACCGTCGCGGTCGAGATCATGGCCCGCTATTCCAACATCATCGTCGTCGGCGGCGACGGGAAGGTGCTCGACTCGGTCAAGCGGGTCGATCCGGAGATGAGCCGGGTGCGGACCGTCCTGCCGGGGGTCGCCTACCAGGCGCCGCCGGGGCAGGGGAAATTAAACCTCTTTTCCGCTTCCGAAGAGGAGGGGAAGGCGGCCATCCTCGCCGCCAAAGGGGCCGACCTCGGCAAGGCGGTGATGGCCGCCTACGAAGGCATCTCTCCGACCCTCGGGCGGGAGATCGTCTTTGACGCCTTCGGGCAGATGGACGTCAATAAGCTGGAGCTGGACGATACCGGCTGGGGAAAGCTCTTTGCCCGTCTGGCGCAGCTTAAGCGGGAGCTGGACGGGGAGGGGACGTACACCGTCCTCTATGAGGAATCGGGGCGGCCGAAGGAATTTTCCTTTATCCCCCTTTCCCAGTACGGCGGCCTCTATGCCCCGAAGGTGTTTGAGACGGCGAGCGAGGCGCTGGACGCCTACTATTCCGAACGCAGCCGGATGGAGCGGATGAAGCAGCGCAGCAGCGACCTTCTCCGGATGCTGTCGACCATCAGCGACCGGCTCTCCCGCAAGATCGCCCTCCAGACCGAGGAACTGAAGGCCTGCGCCCACCGGGAAGCCTTTAAGGAGCAGGGCGACCTGCTTTCCACCTACCTGTATCAGATCCGGAAAGGGGATGGCTCGGTCACGGTCGAGGACTTTTACCACGACGGCGTCCCCCGCAAGATCGCCCTCGACCCGGCGCTGACCCCGGTGCAGAATGTCCAGAAGTACTATAAGGAGTACCGCAAGGCCGCGACCGCCGAAAAGCTGCTGACCGGCTTTATCGAGGAGGCGAAGGGGGAGCTGGCCTATATCGACTCGGTCTACGACGCCGTCTCCCGGACGGCAGGGGAGAGCGAGCTGCTGGAGATCCGGCAGGAACTGGCGGAACAGGGGTATTTGAAGCACTATACCGCCAAAAACAGCAAGTTTGTTAAGGCTCTGCCGCCCCTCCAATACCGCTCGTCCGACGGGTATACCATCTGGTGCGGGCGGAACAACAAGCAAAACGACAAGCTGACCTTAAAGACCGCCCGGCCGGACGACATCTGGTTCCACACCCAGGGGTTCCCCGGTTCCCATGTCATCCTGGAAACCCACGGCACCCCGATGAACGACGTCCCCGACCGGACGATCGAGGAAGCGGCGATGATCGCCGCCTACAATTCCCGCGCCCGGTCGGCGGCGCTGGTGCCGGTCCAGTATATCGAGGCGCGGCAGGTCCGCAAGCCGGCCGCCGCCAAGCCCGGCATGGTCATCTTCGACCATTACTTCGTCCTGTATATCACGCCGGACGAAGAAAAGGTCAAGGGGATGCTGGTCAAGTAAGCCGGACTATTACGCCACTCCGCCTTGCGAAAGGCTAAACACATAAAAAAAGGAAGGAAGATACACTCCATGCCCCGTAAACAACTGGAAAAGATGTACGACCCCAAGCAGTTTGAGGACCGCATCTATCAAAATTGGGAGGAAAAGGGCTATTTTACCCCCCAGATCGACGAAAACAAGACTCCCTATTCGATCGTCATGCCGCCGCCCAACATCACCGGCCAGCTGCATATGGGCCACGCGGTGGACAACACCCTCCAGGATATCCTGATCCGCTGGAAGCGGATGCAGGGCTACTGCACCCTCTGGGTTCCCGGCACCGACCACGCTTCGATCGCGACCGAGGCGAAGATCGTCGAGGCGATGCGGGAAGAAGGGCTGTCCAAAGACGATGTCGGCCGGGACGGCTTCCTCGAACGCGCCTGGGACTGGAAGAAGCAGTACGGCGGCCGGATCGTCAAGCAGCTGCGCAAGCTCGGCTCCTCCTGCGACTGGACCAGAGAGCGGTTTACGATGGATGAGGGCTGCTCCAAGGCGGTGCAGGAAGTCTTTATGCGGCTGTATAAGAAAGGCCTCATCTACCGCGGTAAGCGGATGATCAACTGGTGCCCCCACTGCCTCACCTCTATC